>NZ_JBFADU010000029.1:0-81351 GCF_040641575.1 Streptomyces sp. NPDC020807 | reverse complement strand
CCTCTTCCCCTACCCGCCGCTCTTCCTTTCTGCGGCGGCGCGGAGCGGAGCCCCGGGCGGTGGACCGCCGGGCCGGCCCGGGCCTGCCCGGCGGACCAGGGTCCAACACCCCCTAGGGCCGGCGCTTCTGGGCCGCGGCCGGCGGCCGCCTCCGCTGCTGCCCCATGTCCGCCACCTTCCGTACGCAGGTGATGAGCCCGGCGACGAGGGTGCCGCCGTACAGCCAGCCGGCGTGGACGGCGAGCGCCGTGACGACGGCCATGGCCTGGCCGCCGAGTCCCCCCGTACCGCCGGCGATGGGGACGACGCCGACGGCGAAGGCGATGGGTACGGCGATGGGGGCCGTGACCAGGTCGGCGGTACGGACCCAGAGGGCGGTGAGCGCGCTGACGGGCAGGAACAGCAGCCCGAAGGCGAGCGGCGAGCCGTCCAGGATCAGCCGGTCGAGGAAGCCGATCAACAGCATCGCGACGGAGGCGAAGAGCCCGGCGCCGAGCCCGGTCAGGCGCGGCGAGGGCAGCCGGCGGAGGGCGAGCGCGACGGGCGGTACGGACCGGGCGGCGGCGCCGCTCACCGCGGCCCGGCCGGAGCCGCCGGCCGCCGGCCCGGCGGCGACGGGCTCGAACCGGCCGGCGCCGACGGGCCGGGAGTCCGGACCGCCCCGCAGGCCTCGGGCGCGGTAGACGGCCGCGCCGCCCTCCAGAATCACGCCCTCCACCCGGGCACCCTGGGCGTCGGCGGGTGCCGCGGGCGCCTTCGGGGGCGCGGAAACGGGGTTCCGGGGCCGTCGGCGGCCGGTCGGCTGACTAGTCCTGTGCTGCTCCACACCACCAACGTAGGTCGGGGAGGGCCGGGAACCGGGTCCGGGACACGCCCTTTGGATGACCTTGACCGGAAGTCCGGCGGACGGCCGCCGTCACCGCCCACCGCGACCCGCCCGTAAACTGGGGGATCGGCCCACCATCCACACTTCAGGAAGTCGCCACCGTGTCGCTCACGATCGGAATCGTCGGTCTGCCGAATGTCGGCAAGTCGACCCTGTTCAACGCCCTGACCAAGAACGACGTGCTGGCGGCCAACTACCCGTTCGCCACGATCGAGCCCAACGTCGGCGTCGTCGGCGTCCCCGACGCCCGCCTGGACAAGCTCGCGGAGATCTTCGGCTCGCAGCGCATCCTCCCGGCGACCGTCGACTTCGTCGACATCGCCGGCATCGTGCGCGGTGCGAGCGAGGGCGAGGGCCTCGGCAACAAGTTCCTCGCGAACATCCGCGAGTCGGACGCGATCTGCCAGGTCATCCGCGCCTTCAAGGACGAGAACGTCGTCCACGTCGACGGCAAGGTCTCGCCGAAGGACGACATCGAGACGATCAACACGGAGCTGATCCTCGCGGACCTCCAGACGATCGAGAAGGTCCTCCCGCGCCTCCAGAAGGAGATGCGGATCAAGAAGGACACGGCGCCGAAGGTCGCCGCGGTCGAGGCCGCCCAGGCGATCCTGGAGAAGGGCGACACCCTCTTCTCCCAGGGCATCGTCCAGGGCTCGGAGAAGGCGGAGCTCCTCCACGACCTCCACCTCCTCACCACGAAGCCCTTCCTCTACGTCTTCAACGTCGACGAGGACGAGCTGACGGACGACGCCTTCAAGGCCGAGCAGAGCGCCCTGGTCGCCCCGGCCGAGGCCATCTTCCTGAACGCCAAGCTGGAGCAGGACCTCGCCGAGCTGGACGACGCGGATGCCATGGAGCTCCTCGAGTCCGTCGGCGCCGAGGAGCCCGGCCTCGCCACCCTCGCCCGCGTCGGCTTCGCCACCCTCGGCCTCCAGACCTACCTGACGGCCGGCCCGAAGGAATCCCGCGCCTGGACGATCAAGCAGGGCGCGACGGCCCCCGAGGCTGCCGGTGTCATCCACACCGACTTCCAGAAGGGCTTCATCAAGGCCGAGGTCATCTCATTCGCCGACCTGGTCGAAACCGGCTCCGTCGCCGAGGCCCGCGCCGCCGGCAAGGCCCGCATGGAGGGCAAGGAGTACGTCATGCAGGACGGCGACGTGGTGGAGTTCCGCTTCAACGTGTAGTCCCGTACGCGCACCAGAAGGGGCCGGGCTCTGTCGAGTCCGGCCCCTTCGCCGTCACCGGGTCCCGGGGCAGGGGTGGAGACGCGAGGGAGCGGGCGAGGTCGTGCCATGTCCAGGAGCGGTCAAGGCCAGCGCTTGATCCACGGCGATGTCGCCGCCCGACACGCACCCTCCTTCTTCCGCCCGGTCGATCCGCCGGGAGAACGAGACATGGGCCGGCTGTTCGGCGGTTCATCTTCGTCGGCGTGAACTCTGCCGAACGACCGATCAGCCAGGCTCACGCATCTGTGGAACCTTCCCGTGAGGAGCCGAGATGCCGCTCGAAGCCTTCGCCTTTCTGGCCTCCGCTGTCGCGGGCTCAGCGCGCCAGGCCCGTCTTCGCCCCCGCGCCGCACAGCGGGACCACCGTCAGGCCCGGGCGGGGTGGGGTTGACCGGACGGCCGCCCAGCAGGCTGCCGCCGTGGGTTCGACGAAGAGGCCGCGGTGGGCCAGGTCCTTTTGGGCGGTGCGGAGTTGGTCGTCGCTGACCGTTTCGAAGGTGCCGCCCGCGGCCCGTACCGCTTCAAGGATCTGGTGGGCCCTGGGCGGGGCGGTGATCGCGATTCCCTCGGCGAGGGTGGGGTGCGGAACGGCTGGTTCCGTGAGGTCGTCCGCGCCCGCGTGGAAGGCCTGGGACAAGGGGGAGACGGGCTCTGCCTGGACCGCCACCAGGGTGGGGCGGGAGTCGGCGAGGCCCTGGGCGTGGAGTTCGGCCAGGGCCAGGGCCGCGCCGAGGAGGAGGGTGCCGTTGCCCACCGGGACCACGATCGTGTCCGGCAGCCGGCCGCCCAGGTCCTCCCAGAGTTCGTAGACGTAGGTCTTCGTCCCCTGGAGGAAGTACGGGTTGTGGACGTGCGAGGCGTAGAAGGTGCGCGGGGCGTTCGCCGCCTCTCGGGCGGCGCTCGCTGTGTCCTCGCGGTCGCCCTCCACCTCGACCACCCGTGCTCCGTGCGCCCGGATCTGGTCCAGCTTCTTCGGGCTCGTGCCCTCGGGGACGTACACCGTCGTGGGCAGGCCCGCCCTCGCTCCGTACGCCGCCACCGCCGTGCCCGCGTTGCCGCTGCTGTCCGCCACCATCCGGTCCACCAGGCCCAGGCGCGCCAGGCGCAGGGCGTGGGCGGCGAGCATCACCGCGCCTCGGTCCTTGAAGGAGAGGGTCGGCATCAGGAAGTCGAGTTTGGCCGCGACGGAGTCGGTGAGGGGGACGAGGGGGGTGCGGCCCTCGCCGAGGGTGACCGCGGGGGCGCACGGCATCGGGGGGAGTGCTTCCGCGTAGCGCCAGAGGGAGTTCGTGCGGGGCGCCAGTGCGGGGAGTTGCGGGAGGGGGCGGTGGGGTTCCGCGGTCTCCAGGTCCCACGGGCCGCCGCACTTCGGGCAACACCAGGTCAGCGCGGTCGTGGGGGTGTGGACGTCGCAGTTCCGGCAGGTGTAGGTCTCCGTGGGTGCGCTCATGGGGTCAGCGTGTCAGCTGTGTGTCGTCCGCGTGTCCCGTTCGTCGTGCCCCTTGTGGGATTCCTATGGATCCGTCAATCTTTCGGTCGGCAGGCGGACTTGAAGAAACCGTTACTTGTCATGGGCATGCCTTTGCGTGGTGCCTGTGCGTGACGTCGGCTCGGCTGCCGTACCCCCACAGCAACGCACCACCAATGAGGAGGACCCCTCACATGTCAGTGATGCGTGATCCACAGCACCGCAGCCGGCTCGTGACGGCCGCCGCCGTCGCCGTCGTCGCCCTCGCCCTCGGCACCGCCTCCACCCTCCCCGCCGCCGCCTCTCCGGCCGCGGCCGAGGGCGTCATCGAGAACGCCGGGGCCGAAGGCACCATCCCCGGCAGCTACATCGTCACCCTCGACGAGTCCGCCCAGGCGGAGACGGCCAAGGGGCGGGCGGTCGCCGCCAAGTTCGGTGCGAAGATCGAGCGGACGTACACGTCGGCGCTCAACGGCTACGCCGTCGAACTCTCCGAGGCGCAGGCGAAGAAGCTCGCGGCCGACCCCGCCGTGAAGTCCGTCGTGCAGAACCGCGTCTTCACCGTCGACACGACCCAGCCCTCCCCGCCGTCCTGGGGCCTCGACCGCATCGACCAGAAGGCGCTCCCGCTCAACCAGAGCTACACCTACCCGGACTCCGCGGGCCAGGGCGTCACCGCGTACATCATCGACACGGGCGTACGGATCTCGCACACCGACTTCGGCGGCCGCGCCTTCAACGGCTACGACGCCATCGACAACGACAACGTCGCCCAGGACGGCCACGGCCACGGCACGCACGTCGCCGGTACGGTCGGCGGCACCTCGTACGGCGTCGCGAAGAAGGCGAAGATCGTCGGCGTCCGCGTGCTCAACAACCAGGGCTCCGGCACGACGGCGCAGGTCGTCGCGGGCATCGACTGGGTCACGCGGAACGCCGTGAAGCCGGCCGTCGCCAACATGAGCCTCGGCGGTGGCGTCGACTCCGCGCTCGACACCGCCGTCAAGAACTCGATCGCCTCCGGCGTCACCTACGCCGTCGCCGCCGGCAACGACAACTCCAACGCCTCCAACTACTCCCCGGCGCGCGTCGCCGAGGCCATCACCGTCGGCTCCACCACCAACACCGACGCCCGGTCCAGCTTCTCCAACTACGGCTCGATCCTGGACATCTTCGCCCCCGGCTCCAACATCACCTCGTCGTGGGGCACGGGCGACACCGCCACCAACACCATCTCCGGTACGTCGATGGCGACCCCGCACGTCGCCGGCGCCGCCGCCCTCTACCTGGCCGACAACCCGACGGCCACCCCCGCGCAGGTGTCCACGGCCCTCGTGAACGCCGCCACCCCGAACGTCGTCACCAGCCCCGGCACGGGCTCCCCGAACCGGCTCCTGTACGTCGGCGGCGGCACCACCACCCCGCCCGGGCCGCGCTTCGAGAACACCGCCGACTTCGCCATCGCCGACAACACGACCGTCGAGTCCCCGGTCACCGTCAGCGGCGTCTCCGGCAACGCCCCCGCCACCCTCCAGGTCCCGGTCAACATCGTCCACACCTACATCGGTGACCTCCAGGTCCAGCTGATCGCCCCCGACGGCACCGCCTACACGCTGAAGGCGTACGGCACCGGCGGCAGCGCGGACAACATCAACACCACGTACTCCGTGAACGCCTCCTCCGAGGTCGCCAACGGCACGTGGAAGCTCCGCGTCTCCGACAACGCCGCCGCGGACGTCGGCAAGATCGACTCCTGGGCTCTCCAGTTCTGACCCGTCACGCCGAGTGCCGGCAAGGGGGCGGTCTCCTTCGGGGGGCCGCCCCTTCCGTACGATGTGCGACCGATCGTTTGTTCGTTTCGATCGTCAGTCGTCAGATGTCGTCAGCCGTCAGTCGCCCCTAGGAGCGTTCCCGCCGTGGAGCCGACCCCGCCGCAGCAGCCCCAGCAGCCCCAGCAGGGCGGCTGGCCCGCCCCGCAGGCCCCCGGCCCGTACACCTCGCCCGGGATGCCGTACGCCCCGGGCCCCTACGGCGTCCCTCCCCGGCGCACCACCAACGGGCTCGCCGTCGGGTCCTTCGTCACAGGCCTCGTCTGCTGCCTCCCGCCGCTCGGGCTGATCCTCGGCCTCTTCGCCCTCCCGCAGATCAAGAAGAAGGGGCAGGCGGGCAAGGGGCTCGCGATCACCGGCATCGTCCTCTCCGCCGTCAGCTGCCTGCTCGTCGCCCTCGGCTTCGCGACCGGAGCCTTCGGCGCGATCGCCGACGAGTTCGAGGAGGGCCTGGACGAGGCGGCGCGCACCAGGTCGACGTTCTCGCTGCGCACCGGGCAGTGCTTCGACGACAACGGCGGGCCGGGGGCCGACTACTCGACCGACGTCGAGGTCCTCGACTGTGACGAGCCGCACCGGGGCGAGGTCAGCGGCTCCTTCAGGATCACCGGGCACGACGGCTGGCCCGGCGAGAAGGCGATCTTCCAGCAGGCCGACGAGCGCTGCGACGAGATCGGCTTCGCCTACGCGATGGACTCGTGGGCCATCCCCGGCGAGCTGTGGATCTCCTACTACTACCCGACCGACGACAGCTGGCGGGACGGCGACCGGACCGTGACCTGCACGTTCGCCAGTGACAAGAAGCCCGTCACGGGTTCGGTGCGGGCCGACGAGACCACCCTGACCGCCGACCAGCTGGCCTTCCTCAAGGCGCTCAACCCGGTCGAGGAGGTCGGCTCCCGGGAGCCCGAGGAGGACCCGGACGAGGACTTCGAGGGGAACAGGGCCTGGTCCGCGGAGATGCTGACGGCGATCGACGGCGCCCGCGCGGGGCTCGACGCCCAGAGCTGGCCCGGCGCCTCCACCGGCCCCGTCGCGGCGCTCGGCAAGGAGCTCGACGAGGCCTCGACGGTGTGGAGGAAGCTCGCCTCGGCGGCCGACGCGGAGGCGTACTGGGAGGCCTACGACACGGCATGGGAAGCCCTGCCCGAGGACCTGGGCGCCGACGCGCGGACGGGCCTCGGCCTGACGGACACCCTGCCGGAGCGGGACGGCACCGGCGACGGCGCGAGCGGCGGAAGCGGTGGCAGTGGCGGGACCGGTTCCGTCTGAGCGGCCGGCCGGTCCGCTCGGACTGTGTGTACGGGAACGGGGCCGGGCCTCCTTCGGGAGACCCGGCCCCGTCGCGTGCGGACCGGGTGCGGTGGCCCGGCGTGACGACGGTCCGTGACCGACCGTCGTCACCCCGGGGCGCACCGCCGACGGGGGCCGGTCCGCGGCTCGGGGGCGGGAGGGCGGCCGGGTCCGGGTGACCCGGCCGCCGTCCGCCTCTCAGCGGCGGGTGAGGCCCCGGTCGATCGCCGTGATCAGCTCGCCGTCCACCGTGTCGGCGTCGAGCGACCAGACCATGGCGCCGCCCAGGCCCTGCCGGCGGACGTACTCCGCCTTGGTGCGCAGCACCGTCGGGTCGTCGTAGGTCCACAGGGTGGTGCCGTCGAACAGCCAGGCGTGGCCGTTCCGGTGGCCGCGGTGGAGCGTGTACGTCCCCGAGTCGGCGAGCTTCTTGAGGTGCTTGTAGTCCTCCGTGCCGGCCACCCAGGTCGCCGGGGCGGGGCCCGTCGCGGGCTGGCCGAGGCCGTCGCCGCCGCCCGTGACGCCGGTCCATCCCTGGCCGTAGAAGGGCATGCCGACCACGAGCTTGTGGGCGGGGGCGCCGCGCCGCAGCCAGGACTTCACGGTCCCCTCGACGCTCCAGTCGTTCTTCGCGAAGAGCGCGGACTGCTGGGCCGTGGTCGTCTCGCCGGAGACGTGGAAGTCGTAGCCCTGGAGGTTGACGAAGTCGAAGTCCCGCATGATGGCGGGGACTTCGAAGCCCGCGTCGATCTTGGCGGGCGCCGTCGGCACGTACGCGCTGAGGTCGAAGCGCTTGCGCTTCGGCAGCGAGCGGCCGTACGCGTCGAGCTGCGTGCGGAACTCCCGTACGAGCTTGGTGAAGTTGGGCTTGTCCTCGGGGCGGATCACGTTCCCCGGGTTGCCCTCCGAACCGGGCCACTCCCAGTCGAGGTCGATGCCGTCGAAGACCCCGGCGGCGGCCCCGGCGCCGCCGCGGACGCCGTCGGCGGGGAGGTTCCCCTTGAGGAAGAGGTCGATGCAGGAGGCGACGAGCGCCTTGCGTCCCGCGTCGGTGCGCACGGCGTCGGAGAAGTGGGCCGAGCCGGTCCAACCGCCCAGCGAGATCATGACTTTGAGGTTCGGGTGGAGCGTCTTGAGCTCGCGCAGCTGGTTGAAGTTCCCGGCGAGCGCCTGCTCGGCGGAGTCGGCGACGCCGTCCACGGAGTTGGCGGCGTCCACCGGACGCACGTAGTCGGCCCAGGTGTCGGGGGTGGCGCACCTGCCGTCCGAACTGACGACGCCGAAGGCGTAGTTGATGTGGGTGAGCTTGGCGGCCGTGCCGCTCGTCTCCAGATCCTGGACCTGGAAGTCGCGTCCGTAGATGCCCCATTGGGTGAAGTACCCAACGCGCTTGAGTGCGCCGGAGGGGGAGGAGGCGGTGCCGGGGTGGCGGTCGTGGGCGCTCGCGGTGGGGGTCAGGGTGGCGAGGAGGCCGAGGGTGGCCGCGGCTGCGGCGCCGATGGTCAGCTTCGTGATGGCTCTGGGGCGCATGGGCTCGTTCCTGTGGAAGCGGGAGGGAGCTTGCGGGGTGGAGCGGCGTACCGCACAGGAAAGTATTGGTCTGGACCAATGAGGTCAAGGGGTCGGGCGCCACTTACTGGTGGTGACCGGTGGTAGCAAGCCCCCCACCAGCCAGTCATCACTTCGAGTGAAACTCTGGCCCATGCTTGCGCTCGGCGACCCTGGGTTGTCAATCTGTAGCTGTCAGTCAACCTGAGGGGAGTGTCCTGTGACGTTCGGTGAGCAGCCCGCCTATCTGCGCGTGGCGAGCGATCTGCGGGAGAAGATCGCGAACGGCTCGCTTCCGCCGCACACCCGTCTCCCGTCGCAAGCGCGCATCCGCGAGGAGTACGGCGTCTCGGACACCGTCGCGCTCGAAGCCCGCAAGGTGCTCATGGCGGAGGGCCTCGTCGAGGGCCGCTCCGGCTCGGGGACGTACGTGCGTGAGCGCCCGGTGCCGCGCCGGATCGCCCGCTCCGGCTACCGCCCCGCGTCCGGCGCGACCCCGTTCCGGCAGGAGCAGGCGATCGAAGGGGCGCGTGGGACCTGGGAGTCGAGCAGCGCGCAGGAGCCGGCCAGCGCCGAGGTGGCCGCCCGGCTCGACATCGAACCGGGCGACCGCGTCATGCGCACGCGGTACGTGTACCGGGACGGGGGCGAGCCGATGATGGTCTCCACTTCGTGGGAGCCCCTCGCCGTCACGGGGCGGACACCCGTGATGCTGCCCGAGGAGGGCCCGCTCGGCGGCTGCGGTGTCGTGGAGCGCATGGCCGCGATCGACGTCGTCGTGGACAACGTGGTGGAGCAGGTCGGCGCCAGGCCGGGGCTCGCCGAGGAGCTCGTCGAGCTCGGCGGGGTGCCGGGGCACGTGGTGATCGTCGTAGAGCGGACGTACTACGCGTCGGGGCGGGCCGTCGAGACGGCGGACGTGGTGGTCCCGGCGGACCGCTACCGCATCTCGTACCACCTGCCGGTCCGGTGACGGTCCGTCGGGCGACGCTCGGTCCGGTGAGCCCCGTCGGGCGGCCCGCGGTCCGGTGACGGCCCGTCGGGCGGCCGCAAGGCCGATGGCGGCCCGCACCCGGCGGCCCTCGGTCCGGTGAGCGGGGCTCCTCGTCCGGGTGGTGTTTCCGCGAGTTAACGGCGCGTCGGGGTGTGTAACAGCGCCGCAACCCCGCGTCATGACGAGTCGTCACGACCGGCTCCTACCTTCCTGGTCCGTACCCGCGATCCGGTCGGACCACAGGAGCCCTCATGACGGACACGGCCCTCACGCACGCTTCGGGGCAGGGGGCGGACTCCCCGCCGCCCCCGACCCCGCCCGCACCCCCGGCCCCGCCCGCACCCCCGGCGTCACCCCGCCGCAGCTACGCCAAGCTCGCCGCCGACGAGAGCCGCGAGGACTACTCGCTGCGCTACGCCCCGCACTCCTTCCGGCGCTGGTCGCCGGTGACCGTCGCCGGGACCGCGCTCGGCGGCATCGCCTACCTCGCCGACTTCGCGATCGGCGCCTCGATCGTCTTCACCTACGGCTTCACCAGCGGCCTCGCCTCGATCCTCACCGCCGCCGCGATCATCTTCCTCACCGGCATCCCCATCGCCCGGGCCTGCGCCAAGTACGGCCTGGACATGGACCTCATCACGCGGGGGGCGGGCTTCGGCTACTTCGGCTCCACCCTCACCTCCCTCATCTACGCCTCCTTCACCTTCATCTTCTTCGCGCTCGAAGGCTCGATCATGGCCCAGGCCATGCACCAGGCCGTCGGCCTCCCCGTCGAGATCGGCTACCTCGTCACCACACTGATCGTCATCCCGATCGTCTTCCGCGGGATGGGCGCGCTCGCCAAGGTCCAGGCATGGACCCAGCCGATCTGGATCGTCGGCATGGTCCTCCCGTTCGTCGTCCTCGCCTTCGAGGCCCCGGACGCCTGGGGGGCCTTCGCCTCCTTCGGCGGTACCGAGGGGGCCGGCGCGGGCTTCTCGTGGGTCGGCTTCGGCCTCGGCACCGGCATCGCGCTCTCCCTCATCGCCCAGATCGGCGAGCAGGCCGACTACCTGCGGTTCATGCCGGCGAAGACGGAGGCGAACCGCCGCCGGTGGAACCTCGCCGTGCTCGCCGCCGGGCCCGGCTGGGTCGTCATCGGCGCGGCCAAGCAGCTCGGCGGGGCCTTCCTCGCCTTCGTCGCCCTGGAGGCGGTCGGCAGGACCCACGCGCTGGAGCCGATCGCCCCGCAGATCGAGGCCCTCAAGCCCTGGCTCGGCACCTTCGCGCTGCCCGCCGCCGCGCTCTTCGTGATCGTCTCCCAGGTCAAGATCAACGTCACCAACGCGTACAGCGGCTCGCTGTCCTGGTCGAACTTCTTCTCCCGCGTCACCCACCGCCACCCCGGCCGCGTCTGGTACATCTTCCTCAACCTCGCCATCGCGCTGACGCTGATGGAGATGAACATGTTCGCGGCCCTGGGCAAGCTGCTCGGGTTCTACTCCAACGTCGGCATCGCCTGGATCGCCGCCGTCGCCGCCGACCTCGTCATCAACAAGCGGGCCGGCTGGAGCCCGCCGTACATCGAGTTCAAGCGCGCCTACCTGTACGCGGTGAACCCGGCCGGGTTCGGGGCGATGGTCATCGCCTCCGTCGTCTCGATCCTCGCCTTCTTCGGGCTCTTCGGCACGTACGCGGAGGCGTTCTCCACCTTCATCGCCGCCGGTCTCGCCCTCGTCCTCTGCCCGCTGATCGCCTGGGCCACCAAGGGCCGCTACTACCTGGCCCGCCCGAACCCGGTGAACGGGCCGGACGTCGAGGTCGCCGACGTGCGGGCGACCCACACGTGCGCCGAGTGCGAGACCGCGTACGAGCTCCCGGACATCGCCGACTGCCCGGTCCGGTCGGGCCCGGTCTGCTCCCTCTGCTGCTCGCTCGACGCGACCTGCGGCGACGCTTGCCGCAAGGACCGCGCCGGGGCCGGGACCCCCGTCCTCCTGCCCGTACCCACGCTGCCGAAGGCGTGACGAAGGGCGTGACGTTCGGCCTCCCTCCGTCGGTTACCGGCCGATCCGTATCTCTTTGTGCAAACACATATCCGCTGAGTGAAGGTCAGGCGTAAGCTCCGGCATATGCGGATTGCGGTTGCGGAGGGAGAAGCCTGATGGGCGACAGCGGAGCCCTTCTTACCTGGGTGGTCGTGCGACAGGACGACAACGGCAACCGCTATCGGGTGGGCCGGTACGAGACCGAGGCCGAGGCCCAGAAGATGGCGGACAGCCTCGATTCCCGGGGCCACAAGCAGCTGTACTGGGTCGAGCGGGTCGGCAGTCCGGCGCTCTGACCGGGTCCCGCACGGGCCGCACGGGCCGTGCCGACCGGCCGGGCCGTGCCGACCGCTGGGCTACGCTCGCGACCATGTCGGAACATGTCGTGGTCGTCGTCGCGGGAGCCGTGTACGACCGGGGGCGCCTGCTCGCCGCGCGCCGCAGCGCCC
Organism: Streptomyces sp. NPDC020807; assembly: GCF_040641575.1. NCBI lineage: Bacteria > Bacillati > Actinomycetota > Actinomycetes > Kitasatosporales > Streptomycetaceae > Streptomyces > Streptomyces sp. NPDC020807. The sequence goes on along the minus strand of NZ_JBFADU010000029.1, from coordinate 69,625 downwards.
CCGCCGAGCTCGCCGGCCGCTGGGAGCTGCCGGGCGGCAAGCTCGAACCGGGCGAGAGCCCCGAAGAGGCCCTGGTCAGGGAGTTGCGCGAGGAGCTCGGCGTCGAGACGGAGCCCGTCGAGCGGATCCCCGGCGAGTGGCCGCTCAAGCCCGGTTACGTCCTCCGGGTGTGGACCGCCCGCCTGCTCTCCGGCGAGCCGCGCCCCCTGGAGGACCACGACGAGCTGCGCTGGCTCGCCCGGCACGAGCTGGACTCGGTCGACTGGCTGGACCAGGACCGCCCCGCCGTCGCCGAGGCGGGGCTGCGCCTTCCGGAGACCGCCGCCCCGGAGACCGCCGTCCCGGAGGCCGTCGTCCCGGAGGCCGTCGTCCCGGAGGCCGCCCCGACGCCCCCGGCGGCCTTCCCGGGCGGGACCGGCGCCTGATCCGAAGCGCGTGTGCGCCCCGCGGCCCGGTTTCTACGCCGTTCGTGCCACCGTGCGCCCGTGCCTGCGCCCTACGCGATATCCCGCCCCGAATTACGGGTATGTCCAGAATGACCCTCTGGGGGAGTGCTGGGGTCTTCCTGCTGACACACGGCTGGGGAAGTGATCGGGTGTGATCGACACCGACGGCGACCGTGCCGAGTGGACCTTCCCGGCAGAGGCCAACGCCGTGCGCACCGCCCGCCACGCGGTGCGCGAGGCGCTCAGGGCCTGGGACCTCGACGCGGCCGTGGGTGACGTGACCGTCCTGCTGGTCAGCGAGCTGGTGACCAACTCCCTGCGGTACGCCTCCGGACCCATCGGGGTCCGCCTCGTCCGCCCCGGCCCGACCGGCTCCGACCCCGGTAACGAGCCCGGCCCGTCCCCCGCCCTGCTCGTGGAGGTTTCCGATCCGCTTCCGGATCCCCCGACGGAACGGTCGGCCGGGCCCGAGGACGAAGGGGGGCGCGGACTCGGGCTCGTGGCCTGTTCCGCTCGGCGCTGGGGGACCCGTAAGGGAAGGACGGGCAAAACCGTATGGTTCGAGCTGGCTCTCCCTGGTGAGTAAACAGGGTGGGACAACGATCACCGGTACTCGCCGCGGAGGGGACGAAGCGACCGAGACCACCCTGTGATCGTGAACGTCGTGCCGTCGGGGCCCGCCGTATTGAATACTGCGGGCATGGCCGGTCCGGTGCGGTGAGCTGGAGGGGACGGTCGCGTGAGCGAGATATCCGAGACGGCGAGCGGCGTCGTGTGGCAGAGCAGCCCGCCCGGCTCGATCTATGACTACATCCGGGTCGCGTCCTTCTCGATCGGGTCCGACGGGCTCGTCGAGCAGTGGAGCAGGCGGGCCGTGGACCTCTTCGGCGTGACCGCCGAGCAGGCGATGGGGAAGGATCCCGTCGAGGCCTTCATGCCCCCCGACCTGCGAGAGCGTGCCCACCGGCGGGTCCGGGACATCCTCGACGGCAAGGAGTGGACGGGCCTGGTCCCCTTCCGCATGCCGGGTGAGGACGAGCCCCGCGGCATCGCCGAGATGTACGTGATGCCGAGTGAGACCGAGTCCGGCGAGCGGGCCGCGCTGTGCATCGTCGTCGACGTCCGCGCCCTGCGCCGCATCGAGACCGACCTCGCCGCCTCCCAGGCGATTTTCGGCCAGTCTCCCTTCGGCTTTCTCCTCTTCGGCACGGACCTCACGGTGCAGCGCACCAACCAGCGCTTCGCGACCGTCTTCGGCGGCTCCGCCGACGACCACCGGGGCCGTACCGTCCACGACTACCTCGCCCGCTCCGAGGCCGACCGGATGACCGCCGCCCTCCGCAAGGTCCTGGACACCGGCCAGTCCGTCACCGACCTCCAGATCGTCGGCGCCGCCCCCGGCGCCCGCGACCGGCGCCACTGGTCCATCAACCTCTACCGCGTCCACAGCGGAACCGGCCGCCCGATCGGCGTCGCCGGGCTCGGCGTCGACGTCACCCGGCGGCACAACGCGGCCCGCGAGGCCGCCAGCGCCCGCCGGAACCTCGCCCTCCTCAACGAGGCCGGAGCCCGCATCGGGAACTCCCTCGACCTGGAGGCCACCGCCCGCGAACTCCTCGACGTCGCCGTCCCCGGCTTCTGCGACCTCGCCTCCGTCGACCTCTACCAGGGCCTCCTGACCGGCGACGAGGCCCCGCCCGGCCGCTGGGGCAGCTCCCACGACGTCGGGTACGGGGCCGGCAGCGCCGAGCTCCGCCGGGTCGCCCACGCCAGCGCCGTGTCGGACACCCCCCGCAGGACCGACGAGGGCCACGGCCCCGACAGCGGCTGCGGACCCGTCCCCATCGAGGTCGGGGCCGTCCACCGCTTCCCCTTCAACTCGCCGTGCGCCGGAGCGCTGCGCACCGGCCGCCTCCGGACCGTGCCCGGCGGCGAGGGGGAGCTCGTCCAGTCCACCCTGGTCGTCCCGATGGTCGCCCACGACATCGTCGTCGGCCTCGTCCAGTTCTCCCGGACGAAGGGCAGCGAGCCCTTCGGGGAGCGGGACCGGGCCCTCGCCGTCGAGCTCGCCGCCCGCGCCGCCGTCTGCATCGACAACGCCCGCCTCTACCGCCGGGAGCACGAGCGGGCCCTCATCCTCCAGCGCAGCCTGCTCCCGCCCGGCGACCCCGAGGCGGCGGGGCTCGACATCGCCTGCCGCTACCTGCCCGGCACCGCCGCCACCGAGGTCGGCGGCGACTGGTTCGACGTCATCGAGCTGCCGGGCCACCGCACCGCCCTCGTCATCGGCGACGTCATGGGCCGCGGCCTGCGCGCCGCCGTCGCCATGGGCGAACTGCGCACCGCCGTCCGCACCCTCGCCCAGCTCGACCTGGAGCCGGCCGAGGTCCTCTCCCACCTCGACGAGATCGCCCGCGGCCTCGGCGCCCCCATCGGCGCCCAGCAGTCCCGCGCCCAGAAGTCGCAGAAGCCGCGCGGCCCGGAACTCTCCGAGGTCTACCTCGCGACCTGCGTGTACGCGGTCTACGACCCGGTCACCCGACGCTGTACGTTCGCCAACGCGGGCCACCTCCCGCCCGTGCTCGTCGCACCCGGCCGGGACGCCGTCCTCGTCGACGTACCGCCGGGGATGCCGCTCGGCGTCGGCGGCGAACCCTTCGAGGAGGTCGAGGTCGAGCTGCCCGAGGGCGCGCTCCTCGCGCTCTACACGGACGGGCTGGTCGAGTCCCGCGACCACCCGCTCGACGAGGGGCTCAGCGCCTTCCGGCGGGCCCTCGCCGACCAGGACCGCCCGCTCGAGGACGTCTGCGACCGGGTCCTGACCAGCCTCGACACCGGGCACGGCGAGGACGACATCGCCCTCCTCATGGCCCGTATCCAGGGACTGCCCGGCGACGCCGTCGGCGACTGGCGGCTCCCCAGGGAACCCCGCTCGGTGGGCAGGGCCCGCGAGCTCGCCCGCGCCCAGCTGCGCGCCTGGGACCTCGACCCGCTCGCCGACACCGTCGAACTCCTCGTCAGCGAGCTCGTCACCAACGCCCTGCGCTACGGCGAGGGGGAGATACGGCTCCGCCTGCTCCGCGACCGCACCCTCGTCTGCGAGGTCTGGGACGCCGGGCTCGTCCAGCCCCGGCGGCGCCGGGCCAAGGACACCGACGAGGGCGGCCGCGGGCTCCAGCTGGTCGGGCTGCTCAGCTCCTCCTGGGGATCGCGCCGCACCCCGCGCGGCAAGACGGTCTGGTTCGAGCTCGCCCTGCCGGACGGGGACGGGGCGGCGGCGGAGCCCACGGTGGAGCAGTTGCTGAGCATGTTCTGAGCCGGCCCGTCCGGGGGTGTCAGCCCTTCATGGCGGCCAGCCTGGCCTCGATCTCGGCGCTGTCGCCGAGCGCGTCCAGCTGCTCGAACTGCGCGTCCAGCGAGGAGGCGGCGAGCTCCTGCTTGCCCATCGCCTTCGCCTCCTCCCGGCGCACCTTGTCCTCGAAGCGGCTGAGTTCGCTCGTCGGGTCGAGGACGTCGATGTTCTTCACCGCGTCCATCATCGTGTTCTGGGCCTGCGCCGACTTCGCGCGCGCCACGAGCTCGTCGCGCTTCGCCTGGAGCTCGACCAGTTTGGCCTTCATCTGGTCGAGGCCGGACCTGAGCTTCGTCACCACCTCGGTCTGCGCGGCGATCGTGGGCTCCGCCGTGCTCGCCTCCTTCTCCGACTGGAGCTGGCGGCCGAGCGCCACCTTCGCCAGGTTGTCGAATCGGTCCGCCTCGGCCGTCTGCCCGCCGGCCCGCAGCTCGTCCGCCTTCCTGCTGGCGGCGAGCGCCTTGCCGCCCCACTCCTTCGCCGCGTCCACGTCCTCCTGGTGGTCCTGCTCCATCAGGCGGAGGTTGCCGATGGTGGTGGCCACCGCCTCCTCCGCCTCCGTGATGTTGTTCGCGTAGTCGCGGATCAGCTGGTCCAGCATCTTCTGCGGGTCCTCGGCCTGGTCGAGGAGGGCGTTGATGTTGGCCTTGGCCAGCTGGGTGACGCGGCCGAGGACGGTCTGCTTGCTCATGGCTGTTCTCTTCTCCCTGACGTAGTGGCGTGCGGGCTCAGAACCGGCCGCCGCCGCCCAGCCGGCCGCGCGTGCCGCTGCCGCCGAAGCTGCCGGGCCCGCCGCCGAAACCTCCGCCCCCCGAACCCCCGCCGAAGCCCCCGCCGCCGAGGCCCCCGCCCCGGGAGGGCCCGCCCCCGCCGAACAGGCCGCCGAGGATGATCCCGCCGAGCACGGCCCCGCCGAGCCCGCCGCCCCCGCCGCCCGCGACACCCGTCGTGCCGCCCATGCCGTTCGGGTTGCCGTACGTGCGGACGTCCTGCTCGGCGAGCTCCTGCGCGCGCCGGGCCAGCGCGTCCACCTGCTGGGCCTCCGCGAGCGCCGCCTGCGGGTCGTCGGCCGCGGACAGGGCCCGCGCCTTCTCCCAGCGCCGCTGCGCCTCCGCCAGGCGCGTACGGGCCTCGCTGCCCACGGCGCCCCGGTGGGTGGTGACGTAGTCCGAGGCCGCCCCGATCGCCGAGCGGGCCGTCAGCATCGCCTGGTCCAGGAGCGTCCGGGCCCGCCGGTTGCCCGACTCGCGCTCCCGCGCGCCCGCGAGGGCCTCGTCGAGCGCCGTGTCGGCCTCCTCGACCCGCCGGAGGGCGTCGATCGGGTCGTACCGTCCGGCCTCGACCCCGCGGCGCACCTCCGCGACGACGGACTCGGCGCGGGCGACACGGCCCTGGAGGTCGGCCGTCGAGACGCCCTCGGCCGTGCCGTCGAGGCCCTTCAGGAGCCCGCGCGCGTCGGCGAGGTCCGCGTCCGTCTCGGAGAGCGCGCTCGTCAGCTTCCCCACGGCCTCGGCCAGGTCCTGGGCCCGCCGGTCGACGGCCTCGACGAGCCGGGCCGCCTGGTCCACGGCGCCCTCGGCGGCCCGGATGTGCACGGCGGCGGCGCCGTTGTCGCCGTCGTCGATCAGCTGGCGGGCCTGGTTGACGTGGGTCGTCGCGAAGACGAGCCGGTCCTTGGCCTGTTCGACGCCGCCGGCGACCGGGGAGGCGGCGGTCTCGGCGTACCGCTCGCGCATCGCCCTCAGCGCCGCCTCGGCCAGCCCCATCCGCCCGTTCTGCTCGCGGAACGCGGCCTCGACGGCCGCGAGCGCCTGCGGGGCCGTCCGTTCCAGGTCGCGGAGCCGGTCGAACTCCTCGCTCTCGGCGTCGAGCCGCGCGTCGGCCTCGGCGCAGCGGCGGAGGATCTCGTCGAGCATCGAGCGGCGGGTGGCGTCGTCCTCGGGGAAGGAGTCGTCGAGCTTCTGCCGCAGCCGGAAGGAGGCGGTCAGCTGTTCCTTGGCGAAGGCGACCGCCTCCGTGAAGGGCCGCACGGCCTCGTCGCCGAACTGGGCGGTCGCGAAGCCCAGCTCCTCCTGGCTGGTGCGGACGGCGTCGTCGGTGGTGACGAGCGCGAGCCGCGCCTTCCCGTCGAGCTCCTCCAGGGACGGCGGCGGAGGTACGGACTCCTTCGCCTGGCCCCAGCCGGTCTGCTCCGCCCGGCCGCCGCCCGGGGTCGTACGGGTCCGGGCCCTGCGACGCCGCTTGGTGTACGCGTACGCCGCCACGGCCCCCGCGCCGCCGACGAGCACCACCGGGAGGACCAGGTCCGTCGCGGAGGTGCCGCTGTCCCCGGAGGCGCCGGGGTCGGCGGGCCCCGGGGTGATCGCGGGGGTGGGGACGGGCCGCCCGGCGAGGACGGCGGCGTACCCGTCGGCCGCGCCGATCGCGGCGCCCGCCCAGTCGTTCTGCCGCAGGGCGGGCTCGATCGCGGTGCTCGCCACGTCGTCCAGCTGCGCCTGGGTGAAGCGGGAGTCGGGGTCGGCGGAGTAGCCGTACTGCCGGTCGTGGGTGGCGACGGCGAGCAGCAGGTCCTCGCGGCCCAGCCCGTTGCGCTCGGCGGTGTCGTCGGCCCAGCTCTGCGCCGGGCGTCCGGAGAAGTCCCGTACGTACACGACGAAGAGCTGAACGCGCTGGTCGTCGTAGAGCTGGTCGAGGGCCCGGACGACCGGGGCGCGGCGGTCGCCGAGGGCTCCGACCCTGTCGGTGATCTGCCCGTCGCGGGACAGGACGACGGGATCGTCGGCGAAGGCACCGTGAACGGCGGGCACGAGGAGCCACCACGCCGCCACCAGTGCCGCGAGAAGGGTTCGGGCGGCTGTTCGCGTCACAAAGGTGAGGCTATGTCCGGGTATACGGCTCCGCGACTGGACCGATCAGCTCCGGAAACCGTTCGAAGGCCGTACGACGTCACTGTCAGTGGTCACCTCTACGGTGGCAACAGGTCGGTCGTGGAGGGGGAGCGGATGATGGCCGGACGAGGGAAACGCTGGTGGCGCCGGGGACGCTGGTTCGTCCTGGGGCTCGTGCTGCTGCTCGTCCTGCCCCCGCTCGCCGGCGCGGTCGCCCTGCGCCTCAACTTCACGGGGGACGTGCGGGAGGACGCGCGGACGCGCGGCAAGGACGCCATCTGGCTCGGCCACGCCTGGGTCGACGGCCGGAGGACGGACGCCGACCTCGCCGCCTTCGCCGAGCGGATCGAGGGCACCGGGATCCGCGACCTGTACGTCCACGCGGGACCCCTGCGCCACGACGGCACCCTGCCGGCGGCCAGGTATCCCCGCGCGAAGTGGCTGATCGACGCGGTCCACCGCACGATGCCCGGGATACGGGTGCAGGCCTGGCTCGGTGACGTCCTCGCGACCGAGGGGCCCGACGGGCTGCGCCTGGAGCGGCCGGAGTCGAGAGCGGCCGTGGTCGCCTCGACCCGCCAGATCCTCGACGCGGGCTTCGACGGGGTCCACTTCGACCTCGAACCGCTGCTGTCCGACGACGAGCACTACCTGTCGCTCCTCGACGACCTCGGGGCGGTCACCCGGGCCCGGAAGGTGCCGCTCTCGGTCGCCGCCCACCAGATCGACCCGGTGCCGGCCCTCCACTCCGTGAACGGCGCGATCAGCGGCAGCGAGAAGTGGTGGTCCCAGGAGTTCTTCGGCCAGGTCGCCCGGCGGGTCGACCAGATCGCCGTCATGTCGTACGACACGTGGATGCCGCTGGAGGGGATGTACGGCGGGTACGTGGCCCAGCAGACGAGCCTCGCCCTCGAAGTGACCCCCGAGTCCACCGACCTCCTGATGGGGCTCCCGTTCTTCCACGAGGACGACTGGGGCCACCACGAGAACGCGGAGACCGTCGCCGCCGCCGTGCGCGGCGCGCGACTCGGTCTCGGCCGGACGGACCCCGGCCGCGAGCGGTTCGGCCTCGCGCTGTACGTGGACTTCGCGGCCGAGGAGCGGGACTGGGCGGCCTACCGGGAGGGCTGGCACTGACAGGGCCGGGCCCGTGGCGGAGGATGGGCGCACGCGGACCTGACCGGGTCGCGTGACCGAGGGGGAGTGCGTACGCCATGACCAGCCGCATGCTGATGCCCATCCGTGCCGACCGGAGGCGGGGGGACGCGGACCGGGGACCGGGTTCCGGGACCGCCGACGTCGCCGGGTCGACCGCCGCCACGCCGGTCCTCGACCTCGGCCACCCCCGGGTCCGCGCGCTCGTCGCGCGGGTGGAGCGGGAGGCGGCGGCGCGGGGCGCGGTCACCGACCGCGACCGGCTCCGGACCGCCCACTCCCTCCTCGTCACCGCCGTCCGGCCGGTGTACTCCGTCGAGGACCTGCACCCGGTCTCGCGGACGCTCCGGCTCGGGCGCGGCTCGTGCAGCCAGCGCATGGCCGCCCTGGAGGCCGTGGCCCGGTCGCTCGGGGTGCCGACCCGGGTGCGGGGCCTGCTCGTCGACGGCGTCTTCTGGTACCCGCGCTTCCCGAGGCTGCGCTCCCTCGTGCCGGACGAGGTCCTGCTCGCCTGGCCCGAGTTCCTCCTGGAAGGGGCCTGGACGCCGATCGCCGAGCTGTTCGCCGGGCTGCCCGCCCCCGAGCACGGCGGCGGGTTCACCAACTCCGGGGCGGAGACCCTCTTCGAGGCCGTGGCCAGGACCTCCGTCGACTGGGACGCGCCCGCCGCGTGCGACGGCGCCACCTCCTGCGACCTCTCGGCCCACCTCCGTACCGACCTCGGCCACTTCGGCTCGCGCGACGAGCTGTTCGCACGGCACGGCCAGACGATGTGCCGCCTGGCCCGTACCGTCGCCGAACCCGTCCTCGGCCGCTGGAGCGCGGGCGCCGGGGGATCCGCCGCGCCGGTCAGTCCTTCCGCCGCCTGATCGTCCTGCCGAGCCGGACGAGCGGGTCGTACTTCCGGTCCACGACCCGCTCCTTCATGGGGATCAGCGCGTTGTCGGTGATCCGGATGGACTCGGGGCACACCTCCGTACAGCACTTGGTGATGTTGCAGTAGCCGAGCCCGTGCTCCTCCTGCGCGCTCGCGCGCCGGTCGAGGCCGCTCGCGGCCGCCGCGTCCAGCGGGTGCATGTCGAGCTCCGCGATCCGCATGAGGAAGCGGGGTCCGGCGAAGGACTCCTTGTTCTCCTCGTGGTCGCGGACCACATGGCAGGTGTCCTGGCAGAGGAAGCACTCGATGCACTTCCGGAACTCCTGCGAGCGGTCCACGTCCTCCTGCCGCATTCGGTACTCGCCGGGCCCCAGACCGGCCGGCGGCACGAAGGCGGGGACCTCGCGGGCCTTCGCGTAGTTGAAGGAGACGTCCGTGACGAGGTCGCGGACGACGGGGAAGGCGCGCATCGGCGTCACCGTGACCACCTCGTCCCGCGCGAAGACCGACATCCGGGTCATGCAGAGCAGCCGCGGCCGGCCGTTGATCTCGGCGGAGCAGGAGCCGCACTTGCCGGCCTTGCAGTTCCAGCGCACGGCGAGGTCCGGCGTCTGGGTGGCCTGGAGCCGGTGCACGACGTCGAGGACGACCTCGCCGTCCTGCACCTCGACCGTGTAGTCGGTGAGCTCCCCGCCGTCCGCGTCGCCCCGCCAGATCCGGAAGCGGGCCCGGTACGTGCCCGTGCGAGGCGTGCTCATGCGTCCAACTCCTCTTCCGCGAGGTACTTCGCCAGCTCTTCCCTCTCGAAGAGCGCGAGCAGGTCGGGTCTGATGGGCTCGGTCCGCACGCGTTCCAGGACGACTCCGGAGCCCTCGGCCCGGCACAGCAGGTTCACCGGCCGCCACGACCGGTCCATCGACGGCCGGTCCTCGCGGGTGTGCCCGCCCCGGGACTCGGTGCGCTCCAGGGCCGCGCGGGCCACGCACTCGCTGACGAGCAGCATGTTCCGCAGGTCGAGCGCGAGGTGCCAGCCCGGGTTGAACTGCCGGTGCCCCTCGACGGCGAGCCGCCCGGCCCGTTCCCGCAGGGCGCCGATCCGCTCCAGGGCCTCGGCCATCTCGCCCTCCCGCCGGATGATCCCGACGAGGTCGTTCATCGTCTGCTGGAGCTCCTGGTGGAGGGTGTACGGGTTCTCCTCACCGTCGCCGAAGGGGGCCAGGGCCTCCGCCCGGGCCGCCGCCACGTCGGCCTCGACGACCCCGCCGCCCGCGCCCGACACCGCGTACCGCGCCGCGTGGAGCCCGGCGCGCCGCCCGAAGACCAGCAGGTCGGAGAGGGAGTTGCCGCCGAGCCGGTTCGAGCCGTGCATTCCGCCGGCCACCTCGCCGCAGGCGAAGAGCCCCGGGACGCCGAGCGTGGCGGCCGTCTCGGAGTCGACGGCGACCCCGCCCATCACGTAGTGGCAGGTCGGCCCGACCTCCATCGCCTCGGCCGTGATGTCGACGTCCGCCAGCTCCTTGAACTGGTGGTACATCGAGGGCAGCCGCCGCCGGATCGTCTCCGCCGGCATGCGCGTCGACACGTCGAGGAACACCCCGCCGTGCGGGGAGCCCCGCCCCGCCTTCACCTCGGCGTTGATGGCCCGCGCCACCTCGTCGCGCGGCAGCAGCTCGGGCGGGCGCCGGTTGTGGTCGGGGTCCTCGTACCAGCGGTCGCCCTCCTCCTCCGACTCCGCGTACTTCTCCTTGAAGACGTCGGGGACGTAGTCGAACATGAACCGCCTGCCCTCGGAGTTCCGCAGGACGCCGCCGTCGCCCCGTACGGACTCGGTGACGAGGATCCCCTTCACCGACGGCGGCCAGACCATCCCGGTCGGGTGGAACTGCACGAACTCCATGTTCACCAGCGGTGCCCCCGCGAGCAGTGCGAGCGCGTGCCCGTCGCCCGTGTACTCCCACGAGTTCGAGGTCACCTTGAAGGACTTGCCGATCCCGCCGGTCGCGAGGACGACCGCGGGGGCCTCCAGGACGAGGAAGCGTCCGCTCTCCCGCTCGTAGCAGAAGACGCCGGAGACCCGCCCGTCCCCGTCCTTGAGGACGCGGGTGACGGTGAACTCCTGGAAGACCTTCAGACCGGACTCGTGGTCGCCGCTCTCGCGGCGGTCCTCCTGCTGGAGCCCGACGATCCGCTGCTGGAGGGTCCGGATCAGTTCGAGCCCGGTCCGGTCGCCGACGTGCGCGAGCCGGGGGTACTCGTGGCCGCCGAAGTTCCGCTGCGAGATCCGGCCGTCCGGGGTCCGGTCGAAGAGCGCTCCCCAGGTCTCCAGCTCCCAGACCCGCTCGGGCGCCTCCCGCGCGTGCAGCTCCGCCATCCGCCACTGGTTGAGGAACTTCCCACCGCGCATGGTGTCGCGGAAGTGGACCTTCCAGTCGTCGTGCTCGTTGGCGTTGGCCATGGCGGCGGCGATCCCGCCCTCGGCCATCACCGTGTGCGCCTTGCCGAAGAGGGACTTGCAGATCACGGCGGTACGGGCGCCCGCGCGGCGCGCCTCGATCGCGGCCCGCAGCCCGGCGCCGCCCGCGCCGACCACGACCACGTCCCACTGCTGCCGCTCCACGGGAACGGGGCTCGCATGACTCATCTCAGAAGAACCTCGGGTCGTCGAAGGTGCCGGTCGCGAGCAGGTACACGTACAGGTCGCAGACGGCGACGCTGACCAGCGAGGCCCAGGCGAGCTTCGCGTGCCGGGCGTTGAGCCGCCCCAGCCGGGTCCACAGCCGGTAGCGCACCGGGTGCTTCGAGAAGTGCCGCAGCCGGCCGCCGACGATGTGGCGGCAGGAGTGGCAGGAGAGCGTGTACGCCCAGATGAGGACGGTGTTGGCGAGGAAGAGGAGCGTCCCGAGCCCCGCGTGGCCCCAGTCGTAGGAGGCGTCGCGGAAGGTCAGGACGGTGTCGTACGTGAGGATCGCGGCGACCGGCACCGCCGCGTAGAAGAAGTACCGGTGGAGGTTCTGCAGCAGCAGCGGGAAGCGCGTCTCGCCGGTGTACGAGCGGTGCGGCTCGGCGACCGCGCAGGCCGGGGGAGAGGACCAGAAGGCCCGGTAGTAGGCCTTGCGGTAGTAGTAGCAGGTCAGCCGGAAGCCCAGCGGGAAGACCAGGATCAGCAGGGCGGGGGAGAGGACCCACCAGCTGCCGAAGAGCTCCCAGTTCGGCCCGCCCCGCATCGGGACGCAGTTCGACGCGAGGCAGGGCGAGTAGAAGGGGGAGACGTAGGGGGCGGCGTAGTAGTCGGCGTTGGCGAACGCCCGCCAGGTCGAGTACGCGACGAAGGCGAGCAGTCCGGCGGCGGTGGCGGCGGGGGAGAGCCACCAGCGGTCGGTGCGCAGATGGCGGGCGGCGACGGCGGCGCGCCCCGGGGAGCGCACCCCCGTCGCGGTCTCTCGGCTCGTGCGGGGTCCGGTACCAGTGGCCAACAGAACCTCCTCGGCTCCACGGCGGGGCCTTCGGAGTGTCCTGCGTCGCTCCGTACTTGTGAAGGCGTGCGGACGTGATCGCGTCGGTTGCGCCGCGCGGGTGGGCTTTGCCGCCGTGTCGCCGTGCCTCCGTGGCCGGAAAAGACCTGTCCCGTTCAGTGGATGAGCAAGAGGTCTGATTATCGCCAAATGGCATGAAAATGGACGAAGGGGTACAAGTCATGTCCCAGTTCGGCGCCCCTCGCGGGAGGACATGCTCCAGGAGCCCCCGCTCCCGCACGCTCCGCTCCGTCGCCGCCCTCACCAGCGCGGTGCTCGCCGTCACCGTGCTCGCCGGCTGCAGCTCCGACGAGACGACGGAGGGCGGACCGGCCGCGGCGCAGGACAACGCGCCCGCCGCACGCGAGGCCGTCGCCGACGGCGGCACCCTGCGCTGGGCGGTCGACGCCCTGCCCACCACCCTCAACGCCTTCCAGGCCGACGCCGACGGCGCCACCGCCCGCGTCGCCGGAGCCGTACTCCCCGCGCTCTACACGCTCGACGAGCGCGGCCGTCCGGTGATGAACCCGGACTACCTGGAGTCCGCGCAGATCGTCGAGGCCGAGCCCAAGCAGGTCGTCCTCTACAAGCTCAACCAGCAGGCGGTCTGGAGCGACGGGCGCGAGATCGGCGCCGCCGACTTCGTCGCCCAGTGGCGCGCGCTGAGCGGCCGCGACACCGCGTACTGGACCGCCCGCAACAGCGGCTACGAGCGGATCGAGAAGATCGAGCGGGGCAAGAACGACCTGGAGGTACGGGTCACCTTCGCGAAGCCCTACGCCGACTGGCAGTCCCTCTTCACCCCGCTCTACCCGAAGCAGGTCATGGGCTCCCCGGCCTCCTTCAACGACGGGGCGCGCACCACGCTCAAGGCGACCGCAGGACCGTTCCTGCTGAAGTCGACCGACCGCAGGAGCGGCGACATCACCCTCGCCCGCAACCCCCGCTGGTGGGGCCGGACGGCCAAGCTCGACAGCCTGGTCCTCAAGGCCGTCCCCCGCGCCGACCGGGCCGCCGCCCTGGCCTCGGGCAAGCTCGACCTGGCCGAGATCGACCGGTCCACCGCCGAGCGGATCGCCCTCGCGCTCCGCGACGCCCGCACCGGACAGGGCGGCGCCCAGGCCCCCCTCGCCCACGGCCCCGACTCGTCGACCACCCCGGCCAAGGCCCTCAAGTCCTGGGCCGTCGCGAACGGCTCCGACGAGGAGCGCGCCGAGGAGGTCCAGGCAGCGCGCGAGAAGAACCGGAAGGCCGTTGCCCGGTACGCGGGCGAGCAGAACGCCCTCGCGGGCTTCGCCGTCCGCAAGTCCCTGGAGCCCGCCTACACGCAGCTCTCCCTGAACGGCGAGTCCGGACCGCTCGCCGACGAACGGGTGCGCAGGGCGGTCGCCCGCGCGATCAACCGCCAGGAACTGGCCGAATCCGTGCTGGGGCCGCTCGGCCTCCCGGCCTCGCCCCCCGGCAGCCACCTCGCCCTCGCGGGCCAGGCCGCCTACGCCGACAGCAGCGACGCGCTCGGCGACCAGGACACCAAGGAGGCGCGCGCGCTCCTCGCCGACGCGGGCTGGGTCCCGGGCGGGGCGCAGCGCAGGCCCGCCGGGGCGAAGGACACCAAGGCGGCCGAGAAGAAGAAGGGGGAGGGCCCGGCCGACGCGAAGAAGCAGGAGAAGGGCTCGACCGACGCGAAGAAGAAGGCCGCGACCGGGAGCGACACCGCCTCCGACGAGGGCCTCTACATCGTCGGCGACGACAAGCCGGGCGCCGACGCCCCGGGAGCGGTCCTCGACGCGAGCAACGGCAGCGGCGTCGCCGGGGCCTACGCCCCGCTCGGCACCGCCGCCCCCGTGGCCGTGCCGCAGGCGGCGCAGGCCCTCGGCAAGGACGGCAAGGCGCTCAGCCTCCGCTTCGTCCTGCCCTCGGGTCCCGGCTCCGAGTCGCTGCGGGCGGTCGGTGACCGGATCGTGCGGATGCTGGACGCCGTGGGCATCCGCACCCAGGTCACGAAGGTCTCCGACGAGAGCTTCTTCAAGGACCACATCGCCTCCGGCGACTACGACCTGGCCCTCTACTCCTGGCCGGCCTCCGCCTTCCCGGCCACCGACGCCCGGCCGATCTTCGCCAAGCCGGAGCCCGCGTCGGACGGCTCGCTCCTGGTCGAACAGAACTACTCGCGCGTCGGCACCGACCGTATCGACCAACTGTTCGATCAGGCGGCGGGGACGCTCGACGAGGAGGAGGCCCGCGACCTCGTCCGCCAGGCGGACGCCCGGATCTGGGCCGCGGCCGGATCCATCCCCCTCTACCAGCGCCCGCAGCTCGTCGCCGCCAGGGCCGACGTCGTGAACGCCGGGGCCCTCGGCTTCGCCGCACCCCGCTACCAGGACATGGGCTTCAAGAAGCCCGAATCCGCCAAGGGCGCGGAGCGAAACCGCTGAAAGCTCCAGGCCCTCGGAAAACCCCCGGTCGCAACCTCAGATGACGCTCAAGTTCCTTGCCCGTCGGCGACCCCGGCGGGCAGGATCGCGTCGGCCCCTTGACCCGGCCCGTATGACCTTCCCCACACCCTCGAAACCCCCTCCGGGCCCGCGTGCGGACCCTCTCGGATCAGCCGGGGAAGCCCCTCGTGTGGCGGCCCCGTACCATAGGACATAGCCGTGGCGCGTCCGCCCGGCGGGCGTACGAGGAACTGACGCCGCATCCCACGATCCGAGAGAAGCGCAAGCACCCATGCCCACGCGCAACGACATCCGTAACGTCGCCATCGTCGCCCACGTCGACCATGGCAAGACGACCATCGTCGACGCCATGCTCAAGCAGGCCGGTGCTTTCGCCGCCCACCAGCAGCTCGACGACCGCATGATGGACTCGAACGACCTGGAGCGTGAGAAGGGCATCACGATCCTCGCCAAGAACACGGCGGTGAAGTACCACCCCAAGGACGGCGGGGAGCCCATCACGATCAACATCATCGACACTCCCGGTCACGCCGACTTCGGTGGCGAGGTCGAGCGTGGTCTGTCGATGGTGGACGCGGTCGTCCTCCTCGTGGACGCCTCCGAGGGCCCGCTCCCGCAGACCCGCTTCGTGCTGCGCAAGGCCCTCCAGCAGCGCAAGCCCGTCATCCTCTGCATCAACAAGACGGACCGTCCGGACTCCCGCATCGACGAGGTCGTCAACGAGACGTACGACCTCTTCCTCGACCTGGACGCGGACGAGGACCAGATCGAGTTCCCGATCGTCTACGCCTGCGGCCGTGACGGCATCGCCTCGCTGACCAAGCCGGAGAACGGCACGGTCCCGCAGGACAGCGACAACCTGGAGCCGTTCTTCTCGGCCATCCTGGAGCACGTCCCGGCCCCGTCGTACGACGAGGAGGCGCCGCTCCAGGCCCACGTCACCAACCTCGACGCCGACAACTTCCTCGGCCGCATCGCGCTGCTCCGCGTCGAGCAGGGCGAGCTCCGCAAGGGCCAGACGGTCGCGTGGATCAAGCGTGACGGCACGATCTCCAACGTCCGCATCACCGAGCTGATGATGACCGAGGCGCTCACCCGCAAGCCGGCCGAGGTCGCCGGCCCCGGTGACATCTGCGCCGTCGCCGGCATCCCGGACATCATGATCGGCGAGACCCTCGCCGACCCGGAGAACCCGATCGCGCTCCCGCTGATCACGGTCGACCAGCCGGCCATCTCCATGACCATCGGTACGAACACCTCGCCGCTCGTCGGCCGCGGTGGCACGGGCAAGGGCGCGGACGCCAAGTCCGCCGTCAAGAACCGCAAGGTCACCGCCCGCCAGGTCAAGGACCGTCTGGACCGCGAGCTGATCGGTAACGTCTCGCTCCGCGTCCTCGACACCGAGCGTCCGGACGCCTGGGAGGTCCAGGGCCGTGGTGAGCTCGCGCTCGCCATCCTGGTCGAGCAGATGCGCCGCGAGGGCTTCGAGCTGACCATCGGCAAGCCGCAGGTCGTCACCAAGCTCGTCGACGGCAAGGTCCACGAGCCCGTCGAGCGCCTCACGGTCGACGTCCCCGAGGAGCACATGGGCGCGGTCACGCAGCTCATGGGCGTCCGCAAGGGCCGCATGGACAACATGTCGAACCACGGCTCCGGCTGGGTCCGCATGGAGTTCGTCGTCCCGTCCCGCGGCCTCATCGGCTTCCGTACGGAGTTCCTCACCAACACCCGCGGTACGGGCATCGCCCACTCCATCCACGAGGGCCACGAGCCGTGGTTCGGCACGCTGACGACCCGTAACAACGGTTCGCTGGTCGCCGACCGCGCCGGCGCCGTCACCGCCTTCGCGATGACCAACCTCCAGGAGCGCGGCGTCCTGTTCACCGACCCCGGCACCGAGGTGTACGAGGGCATGATCGTCGGCGAGAACTCGCGCTCCGACGACATGGACGTGAACATCACCAAGGAGAAGAAGCTCACCAACATGCGCTCCTCCTCGGCCGACTCCTTCGAGGCGATCGTCCCGCCGCGGAAGCTCTCCCTGGAGCAGTCCCTGGAGTTCTGCCGCGACGACGAGTGCGTCGAGGTCACCCCGGAGGCCGTGCGCATCCGCAAGGTCATCCTCGACCAGAACGCGCGTGGTCGTGCGTCTTCCCGTGCCAAGAACGGCTGAGTAAGGTCTCACCCGGCCCAGCACGGACACGGAACCACCGAGCCCGGCCCCCCGCAGACAGCTGCGGGGGGCCGGGCTTTTGGGTGGGTCACGTCAAGTTCCGTCAACTCGATTTCCAAGATCACCTGTCCGGATATCGGCCATCGCTCTCCGGTACGTGTGTTAACGGTCCGTTTCGGGCGTGTCTGTCTGTGCTCAGTTTGTCCGGATTTCGGTATCTCGCGGCTTGGTGATGTTGTCAAAACGAGACCACTTAAGTGTGGTTTACAGCCCGGACGTACTTAATAGTTGGCTCCATTGAGCTCGGGTCAATGGGTCACGCACTGTGGGGAGTGCCGACTCACGAGCACACTCGGGGCACTTGAGTGCAGCGCCGTCAGGGGTGTCGGCGAAACTCGAAGTGCCCCTCTTGTAGTGACAAGTGGACTCATGAGGAGGAACCCATGCGCGGTGCCAAGAGCGCCAAGTGGGTAACGGGCGCGATCATCGTCGCCCTGGCTGCGACCGCCTGTGGCGGGGGTAAGGGCGACGACGCCGCCGGTAAGGGCGGAGCCGTTGACCCGAACGGAATCTTCTCCGTCGAGCTGGGCGAGCCTGAGAAGCCCCTGCTGACCGGTGACACGATGGAGTCCAACGGCTCCGCCGTCATGGACGGCCTGTTCTCGACGCTGGTCCAGTACAAGCCCGACGGCTCGCTCGAGATGATCAACGCCGAGTCGGTCACCACCACGGACTCGAAGCTGTGGACCGTCAAGCTCAAGCCGGGCTGGACCTTCCACGACGGCACCCCGGTGACCTCCAAGTCCTACGTGGACGCGTGGAACTGGAACGCCAGCCTGAAGAACGCCCAGGGCCTCGCGTCCTGGTTCGCGGACATCAAGGGCTACGACAAGGTCCACCCGGACGCCGAGGGCGCCAAGCAGACCGCCGACAAGCTCGACGGCCTGAAGGTCGTCGACGAGAACACCTTCACCATCGAGCTGTCGAAGGCCGTTCCGTACTTCGCGCACAAGCTGGCCTACATCGTCTTCGCGCCGATGGCCGAGTCCTTCTACAAGGACCCGACCAAGGGTGGCCAGGCTCCGGTCGGCAACGGTCCCTACAAGTTCAAGAGCTGGGACCACAAGAAGAAGATCGAGATCACTCGATTCGACGGCTACAAGGGCCCGAACAAGGCGAAGAACGGCGGTGTGGTCTTCAAGAACTACACCACCCTCGAGGCCGCGTACGAGGACCTGAAGTCCGGCAACGTCGACGTCCTGCGTCAGATCGCGCCGAAGGACCTCCCGGTCTACCGTCAGGACCTCGGCGACCGCGCCGTGGACCAGGCGTACTCCGCCGTCCAGACCATCGCCGTCGCCTTCTACGCCGACCAGTGGAAGAAGCCGAAGCAGGTCGACCCGCGCGTCATCCAGGGTCTGTCCATGGCGATCGACCGCGCGACCATCACCAAGACGGTCCTGCAGGGCACCCGTGAGCCCGCGACCGGCTGGGTCGCCAAGGGCGTCCTGGGCTTCCAGGAGGACGGCGGCAACGGCGTCACCAAGTTCGACCCCGCCAAGGCCAAGGAGCTCATCAAGGCCGGCGGCGGCGTCCCGAACAACGCCATCTCCATCCAGTTCAACGCCGATGGTGGCCACAAGGAGTGGGTCGACGCTGTCTGCAACAGCATCACCCAGTCCACCGGCGTCAAGTGCGTCGGCGACGGCAAGCCGGACTTCCAGGCCGACCTGACCGCTCGCAAGACCAAGCAGGTCAAGTCGCTCTACCGCTCCGGCTGGGTGCTCGACTACCCGGTGAACGCCAACTTCATCTCGGACCTGTTCCGCACGGGTGCGGCCGGCAACCAGGGCGACTTCTCCAACAAGGAGCTGGACGCCAAGATCGCCAAGGCTGACGGTGCGGCCACGCTGGACGAGTCGGTCAAGCAGTTCCAGGCCATCGAGAAGGACCTGAAGAACTACATGCCGTCCATCCCGCTCTGGTACTACAAGGTCAACGCGGGCTACTCCGAGAAGGTTTCGGGCGTGGCTTACGGCCAGGACGGCGACCCGATCCTGACCGGCGTCGAGGTCAAGAAGTAATCACCCAAGCGTAGTCCGCACGCCGTCACGGGACTGACGGACAGTCAGTCCCGTCTCGGTGCCTTACGCAGTGGCTGGGGGGCCCTTCCACGACACAGCCATGCCCGCATCCGGGCATGGTGTCGAGGAAGGGCCCGTCGGCTGCCGCCGCTACATCTCAACGGAGGCATGATGGGGCGTTATGTCGCACGACGACTGCTCCAGATGATCCCGGTATTCCTCGGGACGACCCTGCTGATCTTCCTCATGGTGCGCAGCCTGCCCGGTGACCCCGTGCTTGCCATGTTCGGCGACAAGGGCGCCGACCCGGCGACGCTCGCCGCGAAGCGCCATGAACTCGGTCTCGACCGACCTCAGTGGGTGCAGTACGTCACGTATATGTGGGACATGGTCTGGCACCAGGACTTCGGTACCCAGATCCGCAACGGGCGTCCGGTCACGGAAGTGCTCGGCGACGCGTTCCCCATCACGCTCCAGCTCGCCGCCCTGGCCTTCGCCATCGAGCTGATCTTCGGCATCGGCCTCGGCGTCATCGGCGGCCTCCGTGCCGGTCGTCTCGCCGACAACGTGATCCTGATCTTCACCCTGCTGATCATCTCGATCCCGGTCTTCGTGCTCGGCTACATCATCAAGATGGTGTTCGCCTTCAATCTGGGCTGGATCTCACCGAACGTCAGCACCGAACCGGTACTGAGCGAGATGATCGCTCCGGCCATCGTCCTCGGTGGTCTCTCCCTTGCCTATGTGGCGCGCCTCACGCGTACGTCCATGGCGGAGAACCTGCGCGCCGACTACATGCGCACGGCCGTCGCCAAGGGCCTCCCGCGCCGCCGCGTCATCGGCGTCCACCTGATGCGCAACTCGATGATCCCGGTCGTCACCTTCCTCGGCACCGACATCGGCGCCCTCATGGGCGGTGCGGTCGTCACCGAGGCGATCTTCAACATCAAGGGTGTCGGTGGCGTCATCGCCGAGTCGATCTCCCGGCGTGAAGGCGAGACGCTCGTCGGCCTCGTGACCATCCTGGTGATCGTCTACCTCATCACCAGCCTCCTCATCGACCTGCTGTACGCGGTCCTGGACCCGAGGATCCGGTATGCCTGACGTGACCAAGACCGCGACCGCCGTCGACCAGGCCGTCGCCGCCCCCGCGGCCGGCGTGTCCGCGCCGGTGGAGAAGCCGGAGAAGGCGCGCAGCCTCTGGGGCGACGCCTGGGCCGACCTGCGCCGCAACCCGTACTTCATCGTCTCGTCCGTGCTGATCGCCCTGCTGCTGATCATCTCGGCCGTGCCGAGCCTCTTCACCAGCGCGTCCCCGACGACCGGTGACCTGGTCCACCACTTCCTCAGCAAGCCGGAGCTCGGCTCCATAGGCTCGCCCGAGTGGCTGGGCTACGACCAGCAGGGCCGTTCCGTCTACGCCCGACTGATCTACGGCACCCGTGCCTCGATCATCGTCGGCGTCGCCGTGACCGCGATCGTCACCCTCGTCGGCGGCATCATGGGCATGATCTCCGGCTACTTCGGTGGCTGGGTCGACGCCGTGCTGTCCCGCCTGACGGACGTCTTCTTCGGCATCCCGTTC
This sequence comes from Streptomyces sp. NPDC020807, assembly GCF_040641575.1. NCBI lineage: Bacteria > Bacillati > Actinomycetota > Actinomycetes > Kitasatosporales > Streptomycetaceae > Streptomyces > Streptomyces sp. NPDC020807. Next base: position 49,097 of record NZ_JBFADU010000029.1, on the reverse strand, counting down.
CTGCTCGGTGCCATGGTCGTCCTGCAGTCCTTCGTCGAGCGCACCGTCTGGGTCGTCGTCTTCGCCCTGGCGTTCCTCGGCTGGACCCAGATCACCCGCGTCATGCGCGGTGCCGTGATCACGATCAAGCAGGCCGACTACGTCCACGCCGCCAAGGCGCTCGGCGCGGGTACGAGCCGGATCCTCTTCCGGCACATCCTGCCCAACGCCATGGCGCCCGTGATCGTCGTCGCGACCATCGCGCTCGGCGGCTACATCTCGGCCGAGGCCACCCTGTCCTTCCTCGGCCTGGGCCTCGCCGCCCCGACCGTCTCCTGGGGTGTCGACATCTCCGCCGGTGTCGCCCAGATCCGAGTGGCCCCGCACGTCCTGCTCTGGCCCTCGATCATGCTGAGCCTCACCGTTCTGGCGTTCATCATGCTCGGCGAAGCCGTCCGCAACGCCCTCGACCCCAAGCTGCGCTGAGGAGGGCGTAAAAGATGAGCATCATCGACCAGACCGCGACCGTCCCGTCGCCGCGCGGCGACTCCGACCACAACGGTCCGCTGCTCGAAGTCCGTGACCTGCACGTCGAGTTCCACACCCGTGACGGTGTGGCCAAGGCGGTCAACGGCGTGAACTACTCGGTGAACGCCGGCGAGACCCTCGCCGTCCTCGGCGAGTCCGGTTCCGGCAAGTCCGTGACGGCGCAGGCCGTCATGGGCATCCTCGACATGCCCCCCGGCAAGATCCCGCAGGGCGAGATCCTCTTCCGCGGCCAGGACATGCTGAAGATGTCCGAGGAGGAGCGCCGGAAGATCCGCGGCCGGAAGATCGCCATGATCTTCCAGGACGCGCTGTCCTCCCTGAACCCGGTCCTCTCCGTCGGCTACCAGCTCGGCGAGATGTTCCGCGTGCACCACGGCATGTCCAAGAAGGACGCCAAGGTCAAGGCCATCGAGCTGATGGACAAGGTCAAGATCCCCGCCGCCAAGGCGCGGGTCACCGACTACCCCCACCAGTTCTCCGGCGGTATGCGCCAGCGCATCATGATCGCCATGGCGCTCGCCCTGGAGCCGGACCTGATCATCGCCGACGAGCCCACCACGGCTCTCGACGTGACCGTCCAGGCCCAGGTCATGGACCTCCTCGCGGAGCTCCAGCAGGAATACAACATGGGTCTGATCCTGATCACCCACGACCTCGGCGTCGTCGCCGACGTCGCGGACAAGATCGCCGTGATGTACGCCGGCCGGATCGTCGAGCAGGCGCCGGTGCACGAGCTGTACGCGCGCCCCGCGCACCCGTACACCCGGGGTCTCCTCGACTCGATCCCGCGCCTGGACCAGAAGGGCCAGGAGCTCTACGCGATCAAGGGTCTGCCGCCCAACCTCCTGAAGGTGCCCACCGGTTGCGCCTTCAACCCGCGTTGCCCCAAGGCCGACGACCTCTGCCGCACGGAGATCCCCGCGCTGGTTCCGGTCACCGAGCTGGACGGCGCGGACCTCCCGGGCCGCAAGAGCGCCTGCCACTTCTGGAAGGAGACGATCCATGGCTGACATCAACAACGAGGACGCCGTGGCCGCCGCCCTTGAGGCCCCCGTGGGCCGCGGGGAGCCGATCCTCCAGGTGCGCAACCTGAAGAAGCACTTCCCGCTGACGCAGGGCATCCTCTTCAAGAAGCAGGTCGGCGCGGTCAAGGCCGTGGACGGGGTCTCCTTCGACCTCTACCAGGGCGAGACCCTCGGCATCGTGGGCGAGTCCGGCTGTGGCAAGTCCACGGTCGCCAAGCTCCTCATGAACCTGGAGCGCGCCACCGCGGGCGAGGTCTTCTACAAGGGCCAGGACATCACCAAGCTGTCCGGCCGCGCCCTGAAGGCCGTCCGCCGCAACATCCAGATGGTGTTCCAGGACCCGTACACCTCGCTGAACCCGCGCATGACGGTCGGCGACATCATCGGCGAGCCCTTCGACATCCACCCCGAGGTGGCCCCCAAGGGCGACCGGCGCCGCAAGGTGCAGGAGCTCCTGGACGTCGTCGGTCTCAACCCGGAGTACATCAACCGGTACCCGCACCAGTTCTCCGGCGGTCAGCGCCAGCGCATCGGCATCGCCCGCGGCCTCGCGCTCAACCCGGAGATCATCATCTGCGACGAGCCGGTCTCGGCCCTGGACGTCTCCGTCCAGGCGCAGGTCATCAACCTGATGGGGAAGCTGCAGGACGAGTTCAACCTCTCCTACGTCTTCATCGCGCACGACCTGTCGATCGTCCGGCACATCTCCGACCGTGTCGGCGTCATGTACCTCGGCAAGATGGCCGAGATCGGTACGGACGAGCAGATCTACGAGCACCCGACGCACCCCTACACCCAGGCGCTGCTCTCCGCGGTGCCGGTGCCGGACCCGGAGGCCCGCGCGCACCGCGAGCGGATCATCCTCACCGGTGACGTCCCCTCGCCGGCGAACCCGCCGTCGGGCTGCAGCTTCCGCACCCGTTGCTGGAAGGCGCAGGAGAAGTGCGCGCAGGAGACCCCTGTCCTCGCGGTCCCGCAGCGCTTCCAGGGCCAGAACACCCCGGCCGCCCACTTCTCGGCGTGCCACTTCGCCGAGGAGAAGCAGGTCGTGCCGGTGCACTGACGCCAGTGCGCTGAAACACCCCGCAGCACGGCCGGCCCCCGGCGCCCGAGACGGCGCGGGGGGCCGGCCGTTTCGCACGCGCGCCCGGGGGAGGCGACCTGCGTCAGGGTGAAGTACGACCCCGGGCACGGCGGCGTCTCCACGTCCCGGCCCGTCGCCCGGGACATGGTCGTGCCCATGATCACCGCGACCGGACCGATGAACCCCCGCCGCCGCACGTTCCTGACCGGTGCGCTGACCGGCGCATTCGCCCTGGGCGCGACCGCCGCCCTGCCGCCCGCCGAGGCGCGCGCCGCCGCCCCCCTCGCGCCGCCGCCCCCGGCCCCCCTCGCGGAGCCGCGCGCCGCCGCCTCCGCCGAGCCGCCCGCCGCCTCCCCGCCGGAGCCCCCCGCCGTCGCGGACTGCGGAACCTGGGGCGCCGCCCCGCCGGCCGAGCCCCTCACCACCGTCCCCGCCCCGCCGGTCAAGATCCTCGTCCACCACACGGCCACGCCCAACGTCACCGACTACAGCCGGGAGGCGGCCTTCCGGCTCGCCCGCTCCATGCAGCACTGGGCGATCGCCGACCGGGGCTGGAGCGACACCGGCCAGCACTTCACCCTCAGCCGCGGCGGGCACGTCGTCGAGGGCCGGCACGGTTCCCTCGCCGAGCTCCGGCGGGGGACCCGTACGGTCGAGTCCGCGCACTGCACCGGACAGAACACCGTGGCCATCGGCATCGAGACCGAGGGCACGTACGGCTCCGTCGACCCGCGCGAGACGCAGTACGAGGCCCTCGTCGACCTCTGCGCCCACATCTGCCACCAGTACGGCCTGCGGGCGTACCAGATCTACGGCCACCGGGACTTCAACGCCACCGAGTGCCCCGGAGACCGGCTGTACGCCCTGCTGCCGAAGCTCCGCGCGGACGTGGCCGACCGGATCGGCGGCGACCCGGCGGCCCCGGAGTGGCCCGTCCTCCACCCCGGCGACTCCGGCCCGGCCGTGCGGGCGCTGCAGCACCTCCTGGCCGGCCGTGGCGCGCCCCTCGCCGCCGACGGCTTCTACGGCCCCGCCACCGACCGGGCCGTACGGGACTTCCGGGCGCTGGTCCGCGCGACCCCCGACGCGCTGGCGGGCCCTCAGCTCTGGCACCAGCTCTCCGCGCCGGTGCGGCGGGACGCGTCGGGCGAGAGCGTCAGGGCCGTCCAGCTGCTGCTGGCCGCGCGCGGCCTCCCGACCCCGCTCGACGGGGTCTTCGGGCCGGTGACGGAGAAGTCGGTCACGGCCTTCCAGGAGGGCGCGGCACTGCCCCCCGACGGACGCGTCGACGCCCGCACGTTCGCCCGTCTGCTCGCCTGAGCGGTGACGGCGCCGCACATCCGTCCCCTATCCGGACGCCGACAACATGCGTGCCTTCTGATTTCGGGTCATATTGAGCCCTAAGTCACACTTGAGGACATATGGGAGGCACTCCATGCGCGGAGCCACGCACGCCAAGTGGGCCGCACTGGCCACCGCAGTCGCCCTCGCGGCGACCGCATGCGGCGGCGGCGACGACAGCGGCGGTGGTGGAGGGGCCGACGGCATCGTGACCTCCTCGTGGGGCGACCCCCAGAACCCACTGGAGCCGGCGAACACCAACGAGGTGCAGGGCGGCAAGGTCCTCTCCATGATCTTCCGGGGGCTGAAGGAGTACGACCCGAAGACCGGCGAGGCCAAGGACATGCTCGCCGAGAAGATCGAGACGACCGACTCGACGAACTTCACCATCACGGTCAAGGACGGCTGGACCTTCTCCAACGGCGAGAAGGTCACCGCCAAGTCCTTCGTGGACGCCTGGAACTACGGCGCCCACCTGAAGAACAACCAGAAGAACGCGTACTTCTTCGGCCAGATCGAGGGCTACGACAAGGTCCACCCCGAGTCGGGCGAGCCGACCGCCGAGACCATGTCCGGCCTCAAGGTCACCGGCGACCGGACCTTCACGGTCAAGCTCACCCAGAAGTTCTCCACCTGGCCGGTGACCCTCGGCTACTCCGCCTTCTCCCCGCTGCCGAAGGCCTTCTTCGACGACCACGCGGCCTGGCTGTCGAAGCCCGTCGGCAACGGCCCGTACACGATCGACTCGTACGCCAAGGGCTCGCAGATGCAGCTCAAGCGCTGGGACGACTACCCGGGCGCCGACAAGGCGCAGAACGGCGGCGTGACCCTCAAGGTCTACACCGACAACAACACCGCCTACACCGACCTGACGGCCGGCAACCTCGACCTCGTCGACGACGTCCCCGCCGCCCAGCTGAAGAACGTCTCGGCGGACCTCGGCGACCGGTACATCAACGTCCCCGCCGGCATCATCCAGACCCTGTCGTTCCCGTTCTACGACGCCAACTGGAACAAGCCCAACCAGAACAAGCTCCGGCAGGGCCTCTCCATGGCCATCGACCGGGAGCAGATCACCGAGACGATCTTCCAGAAGACCCGCACCCCCGCCAAGGACTGGACCTCCCCGGTGCTCGGCGAGGACGGCGGCTACAAGGACGTCTGCGGCGAGTTCTGCCAGTACGACCCGGCCAAGGCCAAGGCCCTGGTCGCGGAGGGCGGCGGCATCCCCGGCGGCACGATGAAGATCTCGTACAACGCCGACACGGGCTCCCACAAGGAGTGGGTGGACGCGGTCTGCAACTCCATCAACCGCGCCCTCGGCAACAACACCGCCTGTGTCGGCAATCCGGTCGGCACCTTCGCCGACTACCGCAACCAGGTCACGACCCAGAAGCTGACGGGGCCGTTCCGCGCCGGCTGGCAGATGGACTACCCGCTCATCCAGAACTTCCTCCAGCCGCTGTACTACACGAACGCCTCGTCCAACGACGGCAAGTACTCGGACAAGGAGTTCGACAAGCTGGTGGACCAGGCCAACGCCGAGAGCGACACGGCCAAGGCGGTGCAGCTCTTCCAGCAGGCCGAGGGCGTCCTCCGCGACGACATGGGCGCGATCCCGCTCTGGTACCAGAACGGCAGCGCCGGCTACTCGGAGAAGGTCTCCAACGTGAGCCTGAACTCCTTCAGCGTGCCGGTCTACGACCAGATCAAGGTCAACTGACGTCGTAGAAGGTCGGCGGCGCACGGCCCGGCCAGCGGACACCCCGCGCCGGGCCGTACGCCGTTCCGGGCCCCACCCGGAGCCCACCACCCTCTACCCGGAGCCAACCCCCGGAGCCCCTCATGGGTCGTTATGTGATCCGGCGACTGCTGCAGATGATCCCGGTCTTCTTCGGCGCCACGCTGTTGATCTTCCTGATGGTGAACGTGATGGGCGACCCCATCGCCGGACTGTGCGGCGACCGCGCGTGCGACCCGGCGACCGCCGCCCAGCTGAGGAAGGAGTTCGGACTCGACAAGCCCGTCTGGCAGCAGTACCTGACCTACATGGGCAACGTCTTCACCGGAGACTTCGGCACCGCCTTCAACGGGCAGCCGGTCACCGAACTGATGGCCGCCGCCTTCCCCGTCACCATCAGGCTCACCATCGTCGCGATCCTCTTCGAGATCGTCATCGGCATCAGCCTCGGCGTGCTCACCGGCCTCAAGCGCGGACGCCCCGTCGACACGGCCGTCCTGCTGCTCACCCTGGTCGTCCTCGCCATCCCGACCTTCGTCACCGGCCTGCTCGTGCAGCTCCTCCTCGGCGTCAAGTGGGGCTGGATCAAGCCCGCCGTCTCGCCCGAGGCCCCCTTCAACGAGCTCATCGTCCCCGGCCTCGTCCTCGCCTCGGTCTCGCTCGCGTACGTCACCCGGCTCACCCGGACCTCGATCGCCGAGAACAAGCGGGCCGACTACGTCCGCACCGCCGTCGCCAAGGGCCTGCCGCGCCGCCGGGTCATCAGCCGCCACCTGCTGCGCAACAGCCTCATCCCCGTCGTCACCTTCATCGGCGCGGACGTCGGCGCGCTCATGGGCGGCGCCATCGTCACCGAGCGGATCTTCAACATCCACGGTGTCGGCTACCAGCTCTACCAGGGCATCCTCCGCCAGAACACGCAGACCGTGGTCGGCTTCGTCACCATCCTCGTCCTGATCTTCCTGCTGGCGAACCTGCTGGTCGATCTCCTGTACGCCGTCCTTGACCCGAGGATCCGCTATGCCTGAGCCGCTCGAACCCGTCGAAGAGGGCCGCTCCATCGCCGCCACCGGCGCCGGAGGCGCGACCGACCTCGCCATGGCCGAGGCGGAGACCCTCGAGAAGACCCCCGGGGGCCCCCGGGGCACGGGAACCGACAAGAAGCCCCGCTCCCTGTGGTCCGACGCCTGGCACGACCTGCGCCGCAACCCCGTCTTCATCATCTCGGGCCTGGTCATCCTCTTCCTGGTCGTCATCGCCATCTGGCCGCAGCTCATCGCCTCCGGCGACCCCCTCGACTGCGACCTCTCCAAGGCACAGGAAGGCTCCCAGCCCGGCCACCCCTTCGGCTTCAACGGCCAGGGCTGCGACGTCTACACCCGAACCGTCTACGGAGCCAGGGCCTCCATCCAGGTCGGCGTCTTCGCCACCCTCGGCGTGACCCTCATCGGCTCGCTCCTCGGCGGCCTCGCCGGCTTCTTCGGCGGATTCTGGGACGGGATCCTCTCCCGCATCACCGACGTCTTCTTCGCCATCCCCGTCGTCCTCGGCGGCCTCGTCCTGCTCTCCGTCGTCAGCAACGCCACCGTCTGGCCCGTCATCGGCTTCATGATCCTGCTCGGCTGGCCGCAGATCTCCCGCATCGCCCGCGGCTCGGTCATCACCGCCAAACAGAACGACTACGTCCAGGCCGCCCGCGCGCTCGGCGCCTCCAACTCCCGGATGCTGCTGCGGCACATCACGCCCAACGCCGTCGCGCCGGTCATCGTCGTCGCCACCATCGCCCTCGGCACCTACATCGCCCTGGAGGCGACGCTCTCCTTCCTCGGCGTCGGCCTGAAGCCCCCGACCGTCTCCTGGGGCATCGACATCTCCTCGGCGTCGCCGTACATCCGCAACGCGCCGCACATGCTGCTCTGGCCCTCCGGCGCCCTCGCGGTGACGGTGCTCGCCTTCATCATGCTCGGCGACGCCGTCCGCGACGCCCTCGACCCGAAGCTGAGGTAGGGACCCATGCTGCTCGAAGTGCGCAACCTGCACGTGGAGTTCCACACCCGCGAGGGCGTCGCCAAGGCCGTCAACGGCGTCGACTACTCCGTCGACGCCGGGGAGACCCTCGCCGTCCTCGGCGAGTCCGGCTCCGGCAAGTCCGTCACCGCCCAGGCCGTCATGGGCATCCTCGACATGCCCCCCGGCAAGATCAGCCAGGGCGAGATCCTCTTCCAGGGACAGGACCTCCTCAAGCTCAAGGAGGAGGAGCGCCGCAAGATCCGCGGCGCCAAGATGGCGATGGTCTTCCAGGACGCCCTGTCCTCGCTCAACCCCGTGGTCAGCGTCGGCGACCAGCTCGGCGAGATGTTCCAGGTCCACAAGGGCATGTCCCGGAAGGACTCCCGGGCCAAGGCCGTCGAGCTCATGGACCGCGTCCGCATCCCCGCCGCCAAGGAACGCGTGGGCCAGTACCCCCACCAGTTCTCCGGCGGCATGCGCCAGCGCATCATGATCGCCATGGCGCTCGCCCTCGAACCCGAGCTGATCATCGCGGACGAGCCCACCACCGCCCTCGACGTCACCGTCCAGGCCCAGGTCATGGACCTCCTCGCCGAGCTCCAGCGCGAACTCAACATGGGGCTCATCCTCATCACCCACGACCTCGGCGTCGTCGCCGACGTCGCCGACAAGATCGCCGTCATGTACGCCGGCCGGATCGTCGAACGGGCCCCCGTCCACGAGATCTACAAGGCCCCCGCCCACCCCTACACCCGGGGCCTGCTCGACTCCATCCCGCGCCTGGACCAGAAGGGCCAGGAGCTGTACGCGATCAAGGGCCTCCCGCCCAACCTGCTCGCCATCCCGCCCGGCTGCGCCTTCAACCCCCGCTGCCCCATGGCCCAGGACGTCTGCCGCACCGACGTGCCCCCGCTGTACGAGGTGACCGAGTCCCCGGTACCGCGCTCCAGCGCCTGCCACTTCTGGAAGGAGTGCCTCCATGGCTGACACGGCTGCCACGGCTGAGAAAGCCAGGACGTCCGAGGCCATCCTCGAAGTCCGGGACCTCCACAAGCACTACCCCCTCACCCAGGGCATCCTGTTCAAGAAGCAGGTCGGCGCCGTCAAGGCCGTCGACGGCGTCGACTTCACCCTCGCCGCCGGCGAGACCCTCGGCATCGTCGGCGAGTCCGGCTGCGGCAAGTCCACCGTCGCCAAGATGCTCGTCAACCTCGAACGCCCCACCTCCGGCGAGATCCGCTACAAGGGCGAGGACATCACCAAGCTCTCCCCGCGCGCCCTCAAGGCCGTCCGCCGCAACATCCAGATGGTGTTCCAGGACCCGTACACCTCGCTCAACCCCCGCATGACGGTCGGCGACATCATCGGCGAGCCGTACGAGATCCACCCCGAGGTCGCGCCGAAGGGGGACCGCCGCCGCAAGGTCCAGGACCTCCTGGACGTCGTCGGCCTCAACCCCGAGTACATCAACCGCTATCCGCACCAGTTCTCCGGCGGCCAGCGCCAGCGCATCGGCATCGCCCGCGGCCTCGCGCTCCAGCCCGAGATCATCGTCGCGGACGAGCCCGTCTCCGCCCTCGACGTCTCCGTCCAGGCGCAGGTCGTCAACCTCCTGGAGAAGCTCCAGCAGGAGTTCTCCCTCAGTTACGTGTTCATCGCCCACGACCTGTCGATCGTCCGGCACATCTCCGACCGCGTCGGCGTCATGTACCTGGGCCGGGTCGTCGAGATCGGCAGCGACGCCGAGATCTACGACCACCCCACCCACCCGTACACGCAGGCGCTGCTCTCCGCCGTCCCCGTCCCCGACCCGGAGGCCCGCGCCCACCGCGAACGGATCATCCTCACCGGCGACGTCCCCTCACCGGCCAACGTCCCCTCAGGCTGCCGCTTCCGCACCCGCTGCTGGAAGGCGCAGGAACGGTGCGCCCTGGAGGTCCCGCTCCTCGCCGTGCCCGCCGTCTTCCGCCTCACCGACAGCCCGGCGAAGCACGACTCGGCCTGCCACTTCGCCGAGGAGAAGCAGGTCGTCCCGCCGGAGGACACCGGCGGACAGGAGCCGCCCGGCGGCTTGGAGCCCCCGGCGGAGCCCGGCCCCAAGTCCCTTTAACGCACCGGCAATCCGGCGGAATCGGGACCGATATACGGACACGCGAGACTGCTCTGCGTACGGCCGTGCGGGTGCCGTGAGCCGGGCCGGAGGCGCGCCATGTCGCCCCCGGTCCGGCTTCCCGCATCCCCGGCCCCTCGCGTTACGCGGAACCGCTTGTTTCGCCGGGCCGCGACCGTGAGTATCGGGACCGTGACTGTGACGCGACCCGCACGTCTCACGGGCGCCGCGCTCTGCGCCGTGCTCGCCCTCGTCTCCGCCGTCTGGGTCCTCAAGGACCTCGCGGCGGTCGGTTCGCCCGCCGACCTCTTATGGGCCTGGGCCGGGGACTACCAGTACGTCGTGCGGGGGTCGGCCGCCACCTCCCTGCTCGACCCGCTGCTCCTCGCCGTCTCCGTCGCCGCCGCCGTCGCGGCCCTGCGCTCCGGCCACGCCGCCTCCGCGCTCGCCGCCGCCGGAGCCCTCACCCTTGCCGTACGCCTGCCCGGCGTCTGGGGCGGTGACAACGCGGCGCTCGTCACCTCGCTGCTCGACGTCGCCCTCGCCGTCGGCCTGCTGGTCGTCGCCGCCGCAGGCCGCCGCGACCCCCACTCGCCCGCCGAGCGGGTCCCCACCCGGCCGGTCCCGGGCAGGGCCGCCGGCGCGGGCGTCCTCCTCCTGGCCGGAGCGCTCGTCGTGCTCGGGTGGGAGATCTACGTCGCCACCGAACTGGACCTGCAGTACACGGTCGACCGCGTCCTCGGCGGCCGGACCGTCATGGCCGTGAGCCTCGCGCCGCCGCCCGCCTGGATGTCGCTGACCCTCCTCGGCCTGTACGCGACAGGGGCCTTCGCCGCATTCGCCCGCGCCGGGCACACCCGGGCCTTCGGGCTCCTGGGCGGCGCGGTCCTGGCCACGTACGGCCTCCTCGGGACCGCGCAGGCCCTCCGGGCGGGGACGTTCGTCCACGTCTGGGACGGCGGCGCGGCCCTGGAGGTCCTGTCGCTCCTCACCGTCGTCTTCGAGCTGCTCGCCGGGAGCGCCGTCCTGGCCCTCCTGGCCGGACGCGGCACCCCCGTCACCACGCCCGCCCGCCACGGCTCGTACGGCTCCTATGGCGGCGCGCCGGGCTCGTACGGCGCTCCCGGCTCATACGGTGCTCCCGGCTCGTACGGTGCACCGGGCTCGTACGGGCCGCCGCCCGGTTCCCACGGCCCGCCCGCGCCCCCGTCCTCCCCGCCGCCCGGCTGGTGACGGCAGGGCCCGACGGCCCTGCCGCCCGACCGGCCCGCCCTACCCCTCCATCCCCAGCGCCCGCTTCAGGAAGTCCACCTGAAGCAGCAGCAGGTTCTCCGCCACCTGTTCCTGCGGCGTCATGTGCGTGACCCCCGACAGCGGCAGCACCTCGTGCGGCCGGCCCGCGGCGAGCAGCGCCGACGAGAGGCGCAGCGCGTGCGCGACGACCACGTTGTCGTCGGCGAGGCCGTGCACCACCATCAGGGGCCGCACCGGCTCCTCGGGCGCGACGAGCCCGTCGTCGGTGAGCAGCGACTGCGTCGCGTACACCTCCGGATCGTCCTGCGGGGTGCCGAGGTACCGCTCCGTGTAGTGGGTGTCGTACAGCCGCCAGTCCGTCACCGGCGCGCCCGCGACCGCCGCGTGGAAGACGTCGGGCCGCTGGAGCACCGCACGCGCGGCGAGGTAACCGCCGTACGACCAGCCCCGGATCGCGACCCGCTCCAGATCGAACGGGAACCGCTCGGCGAGTGCGCGCAGCGCGTCCACCTGGTCGTCGAGGGTTGGCGTGAAGTCGCGCAGGATCGCCTTCTCCCAGGCGGGGGAGCGGCCCGGCGTGCCCCGCCCGTCCGCCACGACCACCGCGAACCCCTGGTCGGCGAACCACTGGGACGTCAGATGCGGGTTGTGGGACGCCGTCACGCGCTGCCCGTGCGGGCCGCCGTACGGGTCCATGAGGACCGGCAGCGGCCCGTCCCCCTCCTCGTACCCCGTGGGCAGCAGCACCGCGCACGGGATCCGCCGCGCGCCCGCCTCCGTGAGGCGTACGCGCGCGGAGACCACCGGCTTCTGGGCGTACGAGGCCACCACGGCGACCTCCTCGCCGTCCCGCAGCACCCGGGCCGTGCTCCCCGGCGCCTCCGGCCGCGCCGAGACGAGGACGGTCACCGGCCCGCCCCGTACGGCCCCGTGGACGCCGACGCCCTCGGAGAGCCGCTCGGCACCCCCGGCGGTCACCCGGTAGACGTGGATCTCGCCGGTCTCCGGCGCGGGCGCCGAGGCCCCCGCGGAGGCGGAGACGAGCACGTCGTCCTCACCGAGCCCGAGGACCGCCCGCACGTGCAGCGAACCGTCCGTCAGCGCCTCCTCGCCCACGACGAGCGCCCGCGCCCCGCTCTCGTCCGAGAGCCGCACGAGCCGCCCGTCCGGGGCCCACGCCGGCACCCCGGGGAGCAGTTCGAGCCAGGCCGGGTCCTCCTCGGCCCGGACGGCCGTCGTCTTCCCCGACGCGACGTCCACCGACAGGTTCAGCTGCGTCCGCTGGTCCCGGCCCTGGACGACGAGGAGCGGCGCGCCCGCCGACGACCAGTGCACCCGCGCCAGACAGGGGTACCGCTCGCGGTCCCACACGACCTCCGTGCGGTCGGCACCGGACGCCCCGCCGAGGCCCATGAGGAAGAGCCGCACCTCCGCGTTGGCCGTCCCCGCCGCCGGGTACGCGACCCGCTGCGGCTCCCGCTCCGGGTGCGCCGGGTCCGCGATCCACCAACGGCGTACGTCCCCGTCGTCCGCGCGCGCGACGAGCAACCGGTCGGAGGCGGGGGACCACCAGTACCCACGGTCTCTTCCCATCTCCTCCGATGCGATGAATTCGGCCAATCCGTAGGAGACGTTCCCGTCCTCGGGCCCGGCGACCTCCCGATCGCCGGAACCGTCCGCTCCGACCACCCGCAGCGCCCCCTGCGCCACGTAGGCCACCAGGCGCCCGTCCGGCGACGGACGAGGGTCGACGACCGGCCCCGGCACCGCCAGCTCCCGCGCCGTACCGGCCCGCAGCTCGGCCGTGAACAGCCGCCCCGACAGGGCGAACGCCGCCACCTCGACCGCCGAGTCCACCGCGTACGCGACGACCCCGGCCGAGCCCTCCCGGCTCCGCTCGCGCCGCGCCCGCTCCTCGGCGGACAGCTCCTCGGCCGCGCCGCCGAGCAGCACGGCCGGGTCGGCGGCCACCCGCTCGACCGGCGCGCCGTCGCGCGGCAGATCGAGAACCCACAGCTTGTGCGTGCGGTCGTCACCCGCGCCCGACCGGACGAAGACGACCCGCTCCCCGTCCGGGGAGACCGAGAAACCACGGGGAACGCCCAGCGTGAACCGCTGTGTCCGGGCGAACTGACGGGGGAAGGAGAGCGTCGCCCGGGGTGTGGGCGGCGTGTGCGGCGTAGAGGTCATGCGGCTGAAACTAGCGCCGTGCGCCCCCCTCGTGCCTCCGTCCGCCGATCGATGCGGTGGCACGGATAGTTATGATCCGTAGCGCTAGGTGGGTATGCAGTCCGATGTGTGAGGCGACCGGCACATGCCGCTTGCCCGTTCCGACCGAAGAAGCGTGGAGGTGAACCGCCGTGGCACTCTCGATTTCGGTGGTGGTGCTGCTGGCGATCGTCGTCTTCCTGCTCATCCGGAAATCCGGGCTGAAGGCGGGACACGCGGCGATCTGCGCGCTCCTCGGGTTCTACCTGGCGAGCTCCTCCATCGCCCCGTCCGTCAGCACCCTGACGACGAACGTGGCGAACATGATCGGCGGCATCAAGTTCTGACCCGTCAGGCTTCGGGAGCCCCCGCGACAGGGGTCTCGTAGGCTGGGGCCATGTCCGATCTCCCCGCCCGTCGTCTGCTCCTCGTGCACGCGCACCCCGACGACGAGTCGATCAACAACGGCGCCACGATGGCCAGGTACGCGGCCGAGGGCGCCCTCGTCACCCTGGTCACCTGCACCCTCGGCGAGGAGGGCGAGGTCATCCCGCCCGAACTCGCCCACCTGGCCCCCGACCGCGAGGACCGGCTCGGCCCGCACCGCGTCGGCGAACTCGCCGCCGCCATGGCCGAGCTCGGCGTCACCGACCACCGCTTCCTCGGCGGCCCCGGCCGCTTCCGCGACTCCGGGATGATGGGCGCCGAGCAGAACAAGCGCGACAACGCGTTCTGGAACACGGACGTCGACACCGCCGCCCCCCACCTCGTCGAGGTCATCCGCGAGACCCGCCCGCAGGTCCTCGTCACGTACGACCCCGACGGCGGGTACGGCCACCCGGACCACATCCAGGCCCACCGCGTCGCCACCCGCGCCGCCGAACTCGCGGCGGACGCCTCGTACCGGCCCGACCTCGGCCCGGCCCACGCGATCGCCAAGATCTACTGGAACCGCGTCCCGCGCCCGGTCGCCGAGGCCGGCTTCGCCCGCCTCCGCGCCGAGGGCTCCGCCTTCCCCGCCGTCGCCGAGGTCGCCGACGTCCCCGGCGTCGTCGACGAGGACCGCATCACCACCGAGATCGCCCCCGACCCGGTGTACGCGGCCCGCAAGACCGCCGCCATGGCCGCGCACGCGACCCAGGTCGCCGTCGACGGCCCCTTCTTCGCCCTCTCCAACGACCTCGCCCAGCCCGTCTTCACCACCGAGTACTACGAGCTGGTCCAGGGCGTCCCCGGCGCCCCCGAAGGCACCCGTGAGACCGACCTCTTCGCCGGAGTGACCGCCGCATGAGCACCGCGCCCACCCCGCCCGCCGCCGAGGTCTCCCCGGCCGCCCGCTACACCTGGTACGCCGTCCTCCTCGTCCTCGGCGCCCTCGTCGGCACCGCCGGAGCGCTCGTCCAGGCCGCCTGGTTCCCCGCCGGACTGCTCCTCGGCCTCCTCGCGACCGCCGGACTCTTCTACGGAGGGCTGCGCGCCACCGGCACCCAGCTCGGCGTCGTCGCCGCCGGCGTCGGCTGGCTCCTCGCCGTCATCGTCCTGAGCTTCGGACGCCCCGAGGGTGACGGCGTGTTCGGCGGCGGCCTCGGGGAGCTGCTCTTCCTCTTCGGAGGCATGGCCACCGCTGTGATCTGCGCCACGCTGTCCCGGCTGTCACGACCGCCCCTGTGAACAGCCGGACTTGAGGGCACGGGCGGCCCGACTTCGGCCGGAATACGCGTCGTCGGCCGCCCACGGGTCGGGTATGCGGCGGCGGTGTTCAGTATGGTGGTGCGCGCCGCCGAACCGCCCGGGTTACACGAGCCTCAGCAAGAGCGGGCGGTGGAGCCAACCGGGAGATCCTGCTTTGAGTCGTGAAACTGGTCGAGAGACTGACAGTTCGTCCTCCGGCGCCCAGGGGCGCGGTGGAGCCGCGTACCCGTCGGGTACCCAGCCGTACGGATCCCGCCAGTATCCGTCGCTCCACCCCACGCAGGACGCGCCGGAGGAGACCCCCGCCGCGCCCGAGCCGCCGGAGGAGCCCAAGACCGAGACGACGCTGACGACCCGGATCCGGATCAACATCCCGGGTTCGCGTCCGATCCCGCCGGTCGTGGTCCGCACCCCGGTCGCCGACGCGGCGGCCGACGGGGCCGCCGAGGCGGAGCCGGCACCGGAAGCGGCGGCCCCCGCCGTCGAGCCCGTGCCCGAGCCCGTCGCGGCCCCCGAACCGGTGACGGCCGAGGAGGCGCCGAAGGCGAAGCCCAAGGAGACGAGCGACTGGTTCGCCCCGCGCAAGGCGGCGCCCCCGGCGCCCCCGACCGCACCCCAGGCCCCGCCGGCCCCCGCCGCCCCCTCCGCTCCCGCGGCCCCCTCCGCCCCGTCGGTGACGGACACCCAGGCGATGGGCTTCGTGGGCTCCGCGACCTCCGGTGTCCCGACGGCCGGCGCGACCTCGACGAGCCGCCCGGTACCGACCCCGGCTCCGACCCCGTCCCCGTCCCCGACCCCGCAGGGAGCGCACCCGGGCGCGGGCAACCCGCTGTACGACATGGGCACGCCCGCCGAGGGCGTCCCGATGTACGACGGGACTCCGGCGGCGGGCACGCCGATGTACGACGGGACTCCGGCGGCGGGCACGCCGATGTACGACGGGACTCCGGCGGCGGGCACGCCCCTGTACGACGGCGGCCTCCCCGCCGGCCCCATGGGTGCCGGCCCCATGAACCCGCAGGCCCCCACCGGCCCCACCGCGGGCCCGGTCACCGGCACCGCGTCCCTCGGCGGCGGCGCCCCCGCCTCCCCGCCCGCCCGGACGGCGGCCCCGACGGCCCCGTTCCCCGGCACGGCCCCGACCCCGGCGGCGCCGTTCCCGGGCGGCCAGGAAGGCCCCGGCGCCCCGGCTGGCCCCGGCGCGCCCGGAGCCCCCGCCGCTCCCCGTCTCTCCGACGACACGGCGATCCTCACCCCGCAGGCCCCGGCCCCGCGCCCGCCCCAGGGCCAGGGCCCGCGCCCGGCGGGCCCCGGCGGCGCCCCGGGCGGCCACGGCCGCGTCCCCGGCGACACCCTGTCCGGCGGGATGCAGGCGGTCCCGCCCACGGCGGCCCGGCCCAACCTCACCCCGCGCATCGAGGAGCCCCGTAACCCGGCCCCCGCGCCCGCCCCGCGCCCGGCAGCCCCGGCCCCGAGCCGTGCCCAGGCGAAGAAGGGCCGCTCCAAGCTGGTCCTGGTGGCCGCCGGCGTCGTCGGCCTCGCGGGCGTCGCGTACGGCGCGGGCCTGCTCCTCAACCACTCCGACGTCCCCAAGGGCACCACCGTGCTCGGTGTGGACATCGGCGGCGGTACGAAGGAGGAGGCCGTCGCCACCCTGGAGGCGACCCTCGGCAAGCGCGCCCACGCGCCGCTCCAGCTCAGCGTCGGCGGCAAGAAGGTCGAACTCGCCCCGGACAAGGCGGGCCTCGCCCTGGACACCCAGGAGACCGTCCGCGCGGCCGCCGGCAGCGACTACAACCCGGTCTCCGTCATCGGATCCCTCTTCGGCGGCGAGCGCGTGGCCAAGCCCGTCTTCCCGGTCGACGACGAGAAGCTCGCCGTCGCCCTGACGGACATCGCGGGCCGCTCCGCGCAGGCCACCGAGGCGACCATCCGCTTCGCGCCGAACAAGATCACCCCCGTCGAGGGCAAGCCCGGCAGCGGCCTGGACGTCCGCCACTCGATGATCTCGGTCAAGGACGCCTTCCGCGCCCAGGTCGAGACGGGCCAGAAGCGGGTCGTCCAGCTCCCGGTCACCACGCTCAAGCCCTCGATCTCGAAGGCGGAGCTGGACCGGGCGATGAAGGAGTTCGCCCAGCCGGCGATGTCCGACCGCATCACCATCAGGGCGGGCGGCAAGGAGATCCAGTTCGGCCCGGCGCGCTCGCTGCCGCAGATCCTCACCATGCAGGCCGTCGACGGCCGCCTGGTCCCGGCCTACGACAAGAAGGCGATCGACCGTCTCCTCGACGGAGCCTTCGACGGCGTCATGATCACGAAGGCCGACGGGACCAAGCAGCAGGTCTCCGCCGACGACGTGGCCAAGGTGATGGGCGGCGCGCTGGTCGGCAAGACGAAGGCGGAACGGACGAAGACGATCGCCCTGACCGCCAACGGCTGACCGTACGAGCCCGTACGCCGCGGAGGAGCCCCGCCCGGACAGGGCGGGGCTCCTCCGCGTTCACTCACTACTCACCACTCGCCGCCGTACCGCTCCTGCTTCGCGCGCAGCCACTCCTGGATCTCCCGCGTCTCGACCGCGTTCGCGCGCCGCAGGTCGGCGGCCTTGATCGTGGCCACGAAGTGCGTGAACCGCACCCGCCGCTGCTCGCCCTCCACGCCGATGACCTTCCCCGGCCCGTACACGTCGGTACCGGTGTGGGCGACGAAGCTGCCAGTGTCGAGAGGGATTCCCATCACGCGCCTTTCCGCTCGTTCTCGCTGTGGTGTTGCTCCCGTCACACAGTGCCGTGTCCGTCCCCGGACCCGACGGGGACGCGCGAGAAGTCCCCTGCCGGGCGCTCCGTAAGGCCCCTGTCAAGCGGCACTCCGGTGGCGCGGGGGACTGCCATATGCTTGTCACTTCATTGACTGCGAACCGTCGTCCTCCTCGGCGTGCACCGCCGCCGGCTGTGGTCCGGCGACCGGCCCACCGGAGGGCGCCCGGGAATGGGAGCGAGAATGACATCTGGAGCCGTCGGGGACGCCCGTGCCTCGGGTGAGGACCTGCGGGCGGAGATAGCTCGCCTCGACCGCCGCGTCGCCGAGCTGGAGGCGGACCGTCGCAGGAGCTCCGGAGCCCTCACCCTCGACGAGTTCCTCGAGCCGGTCCGTCTCGCGCGCCGGTCCCTGGACCTGCGCCGGGCGAGCGGGGAGAAGCAGGACAAGGTCATCAAGGTGGTCCGGCCGGCCGCGGTGACGCTGCCCGAGTCCTCCTCCTTCCGCCGCAACCCGCCGCGCAAGCCGGAGGACCGGCAGCCCGAGTACCTCGAGCAG
The DNA here is from genome assembly GCF_040641575.1 of Streptomyces sp. NPDC020807. Classification (NCBI taxonomy): domain Bacteria; kingdom Bacillati; phylum Actinomycetota; class Actinomycetes; order Kitasatosporales; family Streptomycetaceae; genus Streptomyces; species Streptomyces sp. NPDC020807. Next base: position 30,789 of record NZ_JBFADU010000029.1, on the reverse strand, counting down.
TTCGACGACCGCACCGTCTTCTACGACGTCTTCCAGTACGGCGACGACGTGTGGCTGAACGGCCCGCCGCTGAGCAACCTCAAGGCTCCGCTCGGCAACGGCGCCTGGCGCGTCGACGGCGCCGACGTCACGGGCGACCTCGACCTCCGCGACTGGGGCCGCACGCAGCGCTCGGTGATCACCGGGGCCGGCGGCGGCCGCGAGGTCTCCTTCAGCCTGGGCAACGACCGGTTCACCGCGGAGATCCAGCCGAACGAGTCGGACCTCTTCGCCGGGCAGCGCACGATCATCACGAAGTCCAAGGACAACGACCTGGTCTGGATCCAGGACTTCCTGCGCTACTACCACCTCGTGCACGGCGTGACGGGCATCGTCTTCTACGACAACAACTCCACGAGCTACACCCCGCAGGACGTCGCCGACGCCATCGCGGAGGTGGACGGCATCACCACGGCCGTCGTCGTGGACTGGCCCTTCCCCTTCGGCCCCCAGGGCGGCCCGAACAAGGTCTGGGACTCCGACTACTGCCAGTACGGGCTCCTGGAGCACGGCCGCTTCCGCTACCTGTCCCAGGCGGCCGGTGTGATCAGCGCCGACATCGACGAGCTGATGCTCGCCGACGACGGCCGGTCCGTCTTCGACCACGCCGCCGAGGCGGAGACCGGCGTCGTGATGTTCTCCGGCTACTGGATGGCCAAGGCGACCCGCACCCCGATGCCCGCCGACCGCCAGCGCCGCTTCACCGACTACCACCACCGCGCCAAGGGCACGACGACGGTGAAGTGGGCGGCCCTGCCGGCCGTCGTGGACGAGCTGACCACGCAGTGGCGCGTCCACAGCGTCGCGGGCTCGGGAGCCGTGAAGACCGACAAGATCCACCACCGCCACTTCGAGGGCGTCAACAGCGGCTGGCGCTACAACCGCTCCGAGGGCGTCGCCCAGACGGACGCCCACGTCTACGACGCGCGCATGAGCCGGGTCCTCGACCTGGTCTTCGGCTCCGACCCCGAGGGCGTCCCGGGCGCCTGGTAGGAGACACCGCCGTCGGCCACCTCCTCGGACGCGGAAGCGCCCGGGAAGGTGGCCGCGGCATGTGGGCGCGGGGCCCGGTCAGTTCATCCGGGCCCGCGCCGCCAGGGCCCTGCGGCGGATCGTCGTCGCCGACTCCGGGTCCACCGCGTCCATGATCTGGGCGTACGCCTCCATCTCCAGGGCGCCGGTGAGGAACTCCCCGCGCTGGACGAGCAGTTCGGCCCGCTCGTACCGCAGGCGGGCCGGGTGGGAGGGCAGCAGGAGCGAGAGCTCGACGGCCCAGAGGCCGACGTCCGAGCGTTCGGGGCGGGGGGCCGCCCAGGCGCGGATGTTGTTGAGGACGCGGAGCACGATCGCGCCGGGTTCGGCGGGCCGCAGCATCGAACGGTCGAGCGCCTCGCCCGTCGCGCCGGCCACGAGGAGCTCCGCGTCCGCGCCGGTCATCGCCCGGCCGCCGGCGAAGGGGTCGGCGAGGTCCAGGTCGGCGGGGTCGCCGAAGCCGACGACGAAGTGGCCGGGGAGGCCGAGCCCGTACACGGGCGCGCCCGCGCGGCGGGCGACCTCCATCCAGACCACGGAGAGCAGGATCGGCAGGCCCCTGCGGCGGCGCAGCACCTCGTGCAGGAGCGAGGACTCCAGGCGCTGGTAGTCGGCCGGCACGCCCTCGAAGCCCTCGCGGTCACCGAGGAGCGCGGCGAGTTCCGCGGCCCAGTCGCCGGTGAAGCGGGTCGCGTACGGGACGAGTCCGGCGAGCCGGTCGAGCTCCATCTCGGCCGCGTCGATGTCCGCGCGGGTGACGGTGGGGTCGGCGACGGCGCCGACGAGCAGGCAGAGCCGGGCCAGGTCGGGCCGCTCGGACCGCGCCTCCTCGGCGAACTCCCGCCGCCAGTCGGGTGCGTCCTCGGCCGGCGGGCGGTCGGGCGTCTCCGGCGTCACGTACTCCGGCGTCACGTACTCGGGCGCCGCGTAGTCGGGCGAGGTGTAGGGCGTCATGTACTCCGGCAGGGCGTACTGCACCGGCCCGGGTGCGTCCCCCGGCGGAGCGTCGTCGTCCCCGGACGCCGGCGCGTCCCCGGGGTCCCCCTCGGCCGCCGTCCCGCCCCCGGGTGCGGGGCTCCCGGCCGGATCCCCGGCTGGCGGCCCTTCCGCGCCCGCGGCGCCGTCACCCGCCGCGCCGCCGTCCCCCGTGCGTCCCTCGTCCGCCGGTCCGCCCGTCCCGGCTCCGTCCTCGGTCACGCCTCCGTCACGACTCCGTCCATCGGTAGTGGTGGTAGTGGTGATGGACCGCGAAGCCCATCCCGTCGTACAACGCCTGGGCGCCGTGGTTTTCCTCCTCCACCTGGAGCCAGGCCGCCGAGGCGCCCTCGTCGAGCGCCTGCCGGGCGAGCGCGGTCATGACGGCCGAGGCCAGGCCCTGCCGGCGCCGGTCGGGGGCGACCTCTATGGCCATGAAGCCCGCCCAGCGGCCGTCGACCACGCAGCGCCCGATCGCCGCCGGTACCCCTCCCGTGCCCGCCACGGACGCGAACCACACACTCGGACCGGCGCCGAGCACCGTGCGGACGACGGGGCGGGAGTCGCCGGGGCGGTAGCAGCGGAGCCAGGGCTCCTCGAGCGTCCGCGTGAGCCGTACGGCGGACACGTCCGCGTCCGCGTCGCCGATCGGGGCGAGCGCCGCGATCCGCACCTCGGCGGAGACCTCGCGCTTCCAGCCGTACCGGTCGAGCGCGGCGCCCAGCAGCTCCTGCGTCCCCTCGGCGCCGGTGGCGACCTGGACGAACGGGGGCAGGCCGCGGGCCGCGTACCACTCCCGTACGCGGTCGAGCGCGTCCGGCACGGGCATGCCGGGATCTCCGAGCGGGAGCACGGAGTTGGCGCGCCGGGTCAGGCCGTCGGCGGCCCGCAGGGTCCACTCCCCGAGCGCCTCGCTCTCGGACGGCTGCCACGCGCGCGCGGTGGCCCGGGCGAGCTCGGCGAAGGTGGCGGCGGGACCCTTCCGGCGGGCGGGAGCGGGGGGTACGACCTTCCCCGCCACCAGGGAGACCTCGTCGATTCTGACGGTCTCGCCGCTCTTTCGTGTGATCAGCAGCACACCGGAGTCCCACGATGTGAGAACTCCGACCGCGTCGGTGTACTTCTCACCCCTCGTCCCCGAGTCCGTCACGTACCGGACGGAGACGCGTTTTCCCACGTCAGCGCCGGTGACGCGGACCTCGAGCCGTCCTCCGCCGATGATTTCCACAGCTTCTCCGCCCCTCCTGTTCGGATCGCCCCCAAGAACGGAGATACTAGGTGCGGGCATCGACGACGCCGCGCTCCCGCGCAGACCAGCCCTATCGAGGAGGAACGACAGCGTGACTTACGTCATCGCGCAGCCTTGTGTCGACGTGAAGGACAAGGCGTGCATCGAGGAGTGCCCCGTCGACTGCATCTACGAGGGCAAGCGGTCCTTGTACATCCACCCGGACGAATGCGTCGACTGCGGGGCCTGTGAGCCGGTGTGCCCGGTGGAAGCGATCTTCTACGAGGACGACACCCCGGAGGAGTGGAAGGACTACTACAAGGCGAACGTCGAGTTCTTCGACGAGCTCGGTTCGCCCGGTGGCGCCTCCAAGCTCGGTGAGATCGACCGTGACCACCCCTTCATCGCCGCGCTCCCGCCGCAGAACGGCTGAGAGAACGACCGCGCTTCCGGTCCCGCACGGCCTTCGGTCGCCGTGCGGGACCGAGGCGTTTTCCCGCACGTACAGGAAGTGAGAGCCAACCCGTGAGCGCAGTCTCTTCGCGCCTGCCCGTCTTCCCCTGGGACAAGCTGGAGCCGTACAAGACGACGGCCCTGTCCCACCCCGACGGAATCGTGGACCTCTCGGTCGGCACGCCCGTCGACCCGGTCCCCGCGCTGATCCAGGAGGCCCTGGTCGCGGCGGCGGACTCGCCGGGCTATCCCACCGTGTGGGGGACGAAGGAGCTCAGGGACGCGCTCACGGGCTGGTGCGAGCGGCGCCTCGGGGCGGTCGGCTTCGCCCACGAGAACGTCCTGCCGGTCGTCGGCTCCAAGGAGCTCGTGGCCTGGCTGCCGACGCAGCTCGGTCTCGGCGCCGGTGACGTCGTCGCGTACCCGCGCCTCGCCTACCCGACGTACGAGGTGGGCGCGCGGCTCTGCGGCGCGACCCCCGTCGTCTACGACGACCCGGTGGCCGACCTCGACCCGGCCGCGGTCAGGCTGCTCTGGCTCAACTCCCCGTCGAACCCGACCGGCAAGGTCCTCGGCAGGGACGAGCTGACCCGGATCGTGGCCTGGGCTCGCGAGCACGGCGTCCTCGTCTTCTCCGACGAGTGCTACCTGGAGCTCGGCTGGGAGGCCGAGCCGGTCTCCGTGCTGCACGAGGACGTCTCCGGCGGCTCGTACGAGGGCATCGTCGCCGTCCACTCGCTCTCCAAGCGCTCCAACCTGGCCGGCTACCGCGCCGCGTTCGTCGCGGGCGACGCGGCCGTCCTCGGCGAGCTGCTCCGGATCCGCAAGCACGGCGGCATGATGACCGCCGCGCCCGTGCAGGCGGCGACCGTGGCGGCGCTCGGCGACGACGCGCACGTGGCGGAGCAGCGCGAGCGGTACGCGGCCCGGCGGGCGGCGCTGCGGGCGGCCCTGGAGGCGCACGGCTTCCGGATCGAGCACAGCGAGGCGAGCCTGTACCTGTGGGCGACCCGGGACGAGCCGTGCTGGGAGACCGTGGCGTACCTCGCCGAGAAGGGCATCCTCGTGGCGCCCGGCGACTTCTACGGCGAGGCCGGGGAGCGGTTCGTGCGGGTGGCGTTCACGGCGACGGACGAGCGCGTGGCGGCCGCGGTGAAGCGGCTCGGGTAGCCCGTCCCGTCCGCACGCGTGCGGGTACGCCGGAGGCCCGGGGAGCAGGTGACGCTCCCCGGGCCTCCGGCGTACCGCGTACCGGCGTACCGGCGTCTCGTGGGTCAGCCGATCGGCAGGCCCGACGGGAGGCCGTTGGTCGGCAGGCCGCCGCCGACCGGGAGGCCGCCGAGGGACGGGGCGGCGGGGGCCGGGGAGCCCGCGCTCTCGGCGGCGGCGCCGGCGGTCTTGCCGACGGCCTCGCCGGTGCTGCCCGCGGCCTCGCCGGCGACCTCCTGGGCGGCCGGGGTGGCGGTCTTGGCGGTCGCGCCGACGGTCTTGCCCGCGGCCGGGACGGCCGTGCCGACGGCCTCGCTGCCGGTGGCGCCGACGACGCCCGTGGCGGCCTGCGAGGCGCCGTCGACGGCGCTGCCCGCTCCGGCGGCGTCGAGGGCGGAGAGGCCGCCGACGGCGCCCACGGGCGAGCTGTCCAGGGCGCTCGCGGAACCGGCCGCACCGACGACCACGGGGGCTCCGGCCGCGATGAGGAGGGCGGCGCGGGCGATCCGGCGGGTCAGGGGGAGGGACATGGTGCTCCTTCGACAGGGTGCGACGAGTGGTGTTCGGACGCAGTGACAACCGGCCCTGGGGGAGGGTTGGTTGCGGAAGTCGAAGGTAAAGAGTTGGCAATGCGTCGTATTGTCGGGTGGGGAGGAAAGCGGACGAACGCGATCATTGAGCGAGAGATTGGCGAACCGTCACTTCCCTTGTCCCGCAAGGGAAGTGACGGGTCCAACCATGGCGTGCGCGGGACGGCGTGAAGTGCCGTGGAAACACCGGGAATTCGCGCCGGGCGCGTGACACGGGAGAGTGAAGGCCCGCACGGGCGAGCGCACCGAGGGGAACGCCGGACGGCTACTTCGCGAGCCGGACGCGCACCTGCGCGGTGTCGGAGGAGGCGCCGTCCCCCGGCGACCCCGAGGACCCCGAGGACTTCTCCCACCCCCCGGACGCGTCGGCGGCACGCCAGACCCGCCCGTCGTACGCGACCTCGACGACGCGGAGCTCGTCCGCCCGCGCGACCGCCCACTGCGCGAGCTCCCACCCGCGCCGCTTGCCCGCCCCCGAGTCCGCCTTCGCGCCGACCGGCACCACGAGCAGCGGCGGCTCCGCCGCCGAGCGGCCCGCGCTCGACCCGCCGGTGACCGCCGTGGGCGCCGCCCGCTCGCCGAAGGCGCGTACCAGCTCCGCCCGCACCTTCGACGGATCGCCGGGCTCGCCCTTCAGGTCGCTCGCCGTACACGTCAGGGCGGCCGGGGCGCGGCCGGTGAGCGCGGCGGAGAGGAGGGTCGCGTCGGGCTCGTGCTTCGCGTACGCCTGCGGGAAACCGCTCTTCTGCACCTTCTGCGCGGCCACCGTCAGCGGCAGCCGCGAGTATCCGGGGACCTTCTCCAGGCCCTCGTAGAACTTCCCGGCGGAGTAGACCGGATCCATGATCTGCGCGGGCGTCCCCCACCCCATCGACGGCCGCTGCTGGAAGAGGCCGAGGGAGTCCCGGTCGCCGTGCTCGATGTTCCGCAGCGCCGACTCCTGGAGCGCGGTGGCGAGCGCGATCGTCACCGCCCGCTCGGGCAGCCCGCGCGACGTCCCGACGGCCGAGATCGTCGCCGCGTTGGACGCCTGCTCCGGAGTGAACTCGTACCGGTTGTCACCCGTCCCGACGCTGCACCGAGGCGTGCCCTTGCTGCCGGTGACCTGATGGAACGCCACGTACGAGGCAAGGCCGGCGAGCGCGACGAAGGTGGCCGCGGTGCGGGCGAGACGACCGCGACGGGCGGGCCGGCGGCGACGGGCGGTGCGGGTGGGCTCGGACACGGGGCCCACCGTACTGGAGGGCGGGTTAGGGTCGGCACATGGCTGACATCACTCCGCACGGGACCCGGCTGGACCTCTTCCAGGACGGAGCCGCGCTCACCGCCGCACTCGTCGACTTCCCGTCCGTGAGCGGTACGGAGGAGCCGCTCGCGGACGCCATCGAGGAGGCCCTGCGCGCCCTCCCGCACCTCACCGTCGACCGGTACGGCAACAACGTCGTCGCGCGCACGAACCTCGGCCACGGCGAGCGGGTCGTCCTCGCCGGGCACATCGACACCGTGCCGATCGCCGACAACGTGCCCTCGCGGCTCGACGAGAACGGCATCCTCTGGGGCTGCGGGACGAGCGACATGAAGTCCGGCGTCGCCCTCCAGCTCCGGATCGCCGCCACCGTCCCCGAGCCCAACCGGGACCTCACGTTCGTCTTCTACGACAACGAGGAGGTCGCCGCCGACCTCAACGGCCTCGGCAAGATCGCCGGGGCGCACCCGGACTGGCTGGAAGGCGACTTCGCCGTCCTCCTGGAGCCCTCGGACGCGCAGGTCGAGGGCGGCTGCCAGGGCACGCTGCGGGTGATCCTGCACACCGCCGGCGAGCGCGCCCACTCCGCGCGCTCCTGGATGGGCTCCAACGCCATCCACGCCGCCGCCCCCATCCTGGCCCGCCTCGCCGCGTACGAGCCGCGCAAGCCGGTCATCGACGGCCTGCAGTACCACGAGGGCCTGAACGCGGTCGCGATCCAGGGCGGCGTCGCCACCAACGTCATCCCCGACGCCTGCACGGTGACCGTCAACTACCGGTACGCCCCCGACCGCTCGCCGGCCGAGGCCCTCGCGTACGTCCGCGAGTACTTCGACGGCTGCGGGATCACCGAGCTCGTCGTGGACGACGAGAGCGCGGGCGCGCTGCCCGGCCTCTCGCACCCGGCGGCCGAGGCGTTCATGAAGGCCGTGGGCGGGAGCGCGCAGCCGAAGTTCGGCTGGACGGACGTGGCGCGTTTCAGCGCGCTGGGGGTGCCGGCCGTCAACTACGGTCCCGGCGACCCGATCTACGCGCACAAGCGCGACGAGCACGTTCCGGTGGAGCGGATCCACCACTGCGAGGCACGCCTCAGGGAATGGCTCACCGCCTGACTTCCGTAATTTCGTGTTTCGTCACCTCTGTCGTCCTACGCTGACCCAACCAGAAGATCAGTGGATCGGCGGAGGGAGCAGGCCATGGGCATTCCCGAGGGAATGGCGAAGCCCGAGGAGCAGCGTCTGGGGCCGGTGCTGAGGCGCAGGGACCAGGTCCAGCCGGGCACCACGGACCAGCGGCTGCTCGACACCGAGGGCGACTCGGAGTGGGTGCACACCGACCCCTGGCGGGTCATGCGGATCCAGTCCGAGTTCGTCGAGGGCTTCGGCGCCCTCGCCGAGCTCCCGAGCGCGATCAGCGTCTTCGGCTCGGCCCGCACGAAGCCGGACTCACCGGAGTACGAGGCGGGCGTGCGGATCGGCCGCGCGCTCGTCGAGGCCGGCTTCGCCGTCATCACGGGCGGCGGGCCGGGCGCGATGGAGGCGGCGAACAAGGGCGCGCGCGAGGCCAAGGGCGTCTCGGTGGGCCTCGGGATCGAGCTCCCCTTCGAACAGGGGCTCAACCCGCACGTCGACATCGGCGTGAACTTCCGCTACTTCTTCGTCCGCAAGACGATGTTCGTGAAGTACGCGCAGGGCTTCGTCGTCCTGCCCGGCGGCCTCGGCACCCTCGACGAGCTCTTCGAGGCCCTGACCCTGGTCCAGACCCGCAAGGTGACCCGCTTCCCGATCGTGCTGTTCGGCACGGAGTACTGGAAGGGCCTGGTGGACTGGCTGAAGGACTCGGTGGTGGCGGGCGGCAAGGCGAGCGAGCGGGACCTGCTGCTCTTCCACGTGACGGACGACGTGGACGAGGCGGTCGCCCTCGTCACCAAGGAGACGGGCAAGTAGCCGCCTCACCCGCCGGCGGGTGAGGCGCGGGGTCCGGGGCCGGGGCGCGGCCCCGGACCCCACCCGCGCCCGCCCCGCTACGCCAGCCCGCGCCGGGCGACGGCGGGAGCCCGGTGCCCGGCGATCGACGCGACCATGTCGAGCACCTGCCGGGTCTCGGCGACCTCGTGCACGCGGTACACCTGCGCCCCCAGCCACGCCGAGACCGCCGTGGTCGCGAGCGTCCCGAGCACCCGCTCCTTGACCGGCCGGTCGAGCGTCTCCCCGACGAAGTCCTTGTTGGACAGCGAGACGAGCACCGGCCAGCCCGTCTCGGTCATCTCCCCGAGCCGCCGCGTGGCCTCCAGGCTGTGCCGCGTGTTCTTCCCGAAGTCGTGCCCCGGGTCGATCATGATCGCGTCCCGCCGCACGCCGAGCGCGACGGCCCGCTCCGCGAGCCCGACGGTGACGCGGAGGATGTCGGCCATGACGTCCTCGTACTCCACCCGGTGCGGCCGCGTCCGCGGCTCCGCGCCGCCCGCGTGCGTGCACACGAGCCCCGCGCCGTACTTGGCGGCGACCTCGGCGAGACCGGGGTCGACGCCGCCCCAGGCGTCGTTGAGGACGTCCGCGCCGGCCTCGCAGACGGCCGCGCCGACGTCGGCGCGCCAGGTGTCGACGCTGATGATCACGTCGGGGTGGCGGCGGCGTACCTCCGCCACGAACCCGACGGTCCGCCGGGCCTCCTCCTCGGCCGTGACCTCCTCGCCGGGGCCGGCCTTGACGCCGCCGATGTCGACGATCGCCGCGCCCTCGGCCACGGCCTGCTCCACGCGCGCGAGGGCGGGCTCGTCGCGGAAGGTGGCGCCCTGGTCGTAGAAGGAATCCGGGGTCCGGTTCACGATCGCCATGATCACCGGCTCGTGCGGCCCGAATTCACGCCGTCCCAAGCGCAGCATCCCTTTTGTCCTCCCTCGTCTTCGTTCGCCTGCGACCCTAGCCGTCGGCGGCGCATGGCACGATCGGCACGGGACGTTTTCCACTCCGGGGAGAGGCGCGCAGTGTTCTGGTTTCTGCTCATCACGATGGTCGTGGTCGTGGCCGCGGTGACGCTGGCCGTGGTCGGCGGCGGGGACAGCGAGGTGCTGCCCGAGGTGGCGCCCGAGCAGCTCGTCGACCCGCTGCCGACGGCCCGCCCGGTCGACCGCGCGGACGTCGAGGCGCTGCGCCTGCCGGTCGCGGTCCGCGGCTACCGCATGGCGGACGTGGACGACGTCCTGGTCCGCCTGGGCGCGGAGCTGGCGGAGCGGGACGCGCGGATCGCGGAGCTGGAGGGCGCGCTCGCCGGCGCCGCCGCCCCGGCGGCCCCCGCCCCGGCCCCCGCGCCCGGAGAGGACGAGCAGGCATGACGACCACCGACCCGGCCCCCGCGGCCCCCACCGAGACGGTCCCCGGCGCGGCGATCCCCGGCCCGGACGGCCTGCTGCGCTGCCCCTGGGGCCTGTCGACCGAGGACTACACGCCGTACCACGACGACGAGTGGGGACGCCCGGTCCACGGCGACGACGCGCTCTTCGAGCGGCTCTGCCTGGAGGCCTTCCAGTCGGGCCTCTCCTGGATCACGATCCTGCGCCGCCGCGAGGGCTTCAGGAAGGCCTTCGCGGGCTTCGGGATCGCCAGGGTGGCGGGCTTCGACGAGACGGACCGCGAGCGGCTCCTGGCCGACGAGGGCATCATCCGCAACCGCGCCAAGGTCGACGCGACCCTGGCCAACGCGAAGGTGCTCGCCGAGTGGTCCCCCGGCGAACTCGACGCCCTGATCTGGTCGTACGCCCCCGAGCCGGGCCGCCCGGCCCCCCGTACGGTCGCGGAGGTCCCCGCGATCACCGACGAGTCGACGGCCCTCTCCAAGGCCCTCAAGAAGCGGGGCCTCCGCTTCATCGGTCCCACCACGGCCTACGCCCTGATGCAGGCCTGCGGACTGGTCGACGACCACGTGGAGGGATGCCTGGCCCGGGGCGGGCGGTAGGTACCCACCGCCCCGGCCGGCCCCGGCTCACCTGCCCAGGTACTTCGGCTTCTCCTTGGCGATGAAGGCGCGGACCGCGATCGTGTGGTCCTCCGACGCGCCCGCGAGGGACTGGAGTTCGTCCTCCTTCTCCAGGGCCTCGGTGAGGGAGTGGTCGGCGCCGTAGGCGAGGGACTCCTTGAGGGCCGCGTAGGCGACCGTGGGGCCCTCGGCGAGGGTGCGGGCGACCTTCTCGGCCTCGGTGGCGAGGTCGGCGGCGGGGACCAGACGGTTCGCGATGCCGAGCTCGTACGCCTCCTGGGCGCTGATCGAGCGGGGGAAGAGCAGCAGGTCCGAGGCGCGGCTCGCGCCGACGAGGCGGGGGAGCGTCCAGGACATGCCCGAGTCCGAGGTGAGCGCGACCCCCGCGAAGGACGTGTTGAACGCGGCCGTGTCGGCGACGACGCGGAAGTCCGCCGCGAGCGCGAAGCCGAAGCCCGCCCCCGCCGCGACGCCGTTCACGCCCGCCACGACCGGCTTCCTCATGCCCGTGAGGGCCCGCACGATCGGGTTGTAGTGGTCGCGGACGGTGTTCATCGTCTCGCGCGTGCCGGACTCGGCGTCCGCCATGAGCAGGCCCACGTGCTCCTTGAGGTCCTGGCCCACGCAGAACGCCCGGTCGCCCGCGGCGGTGAGGAGGACCGCCCGGACGGCGGAGTCGGCCGCCGCGGTTTCGACGGCGTCGCGGAGGGCGACCTTCGTGGCCACGTTCATCGCGTTCATGGCCTCGGGCCGGTTGAGCGTGATGGTGGCGAGCCCGTCGCTCACCTCGTACAGCACCGTGTCGGCCATGATGTGTGGGTTTCCCTTCGCCTCATTGCGTGGTTGACCCGCCCAGCATGGCGGAGATCACCCGCGTCGCCCATGTGAGCTGCGTCAAAGATTTCCGCTCTCCGCCTTGATCCGGCGCGGCGCAGTATCGCAGGCCGACCGCCGAAATGTGTGGTTTTGCGCGAGCGCGTTGCCCAAGCGATGCGGATCGATGTTGGTCATCGGGTGCTGAGATGCGGGATAATGACCTGGAAGCAATGTGTTCGAAGCCGGTGAAGCGTGCTCCGCATCAACGAGCTGCCCGGCTGACAATGAGCTGGTTTCAGGAAGGGGAACAAGCATGGCGGCCATGAAGCCGCGGACGGGTGACGGCCCGCTCGAGGTGACCAAGGAGGGGCGGGGCATCGTCATGCGCGTTCCGCTCGAAGGCGGCGGTCGGCTTGTCGTCGAGCTGACCCCGGGTGAGGCCGAGGCGCTGGGCGACGCCCTCAAGCAGGTCGTCGGCTGACGACCCGACCCCTCGATTCCTGAACCACTGCCCCGGACGGTCCGCCGTGCCGGGGCAGTGGCGTACCCGGGGGGCGGTCCCGCGTACGGGCTCCGCGCTCCGCGTACGAGCTTCGCGTACGGGGCGTCAGCCCCGGCGCACCGCGCACAGCAGGCCGTCGCCCACCGGCAGCAGGCTCGGCACCAGCTCCTGGCTCTCCCGCACCGCCCGGAGCAGCTCCCGCACCCGCAGGACCTCCGGCGGCTGCGCCGCCGAATCCACCGTCCTGCCGTCCGCGAAGACGCCCTCGAAGCAGACAAGACCCCCAGGTCGGAGCAGGCGCAACGATTCAGCGAGATAGTCCAGGTACTCCAGCCGGTCGCCGTCGCAGAAGACGAGGTCGTACCCGCCGTCCGCGAGCCGCGGCAGCACGTCGAGCGCCCGCCCCGGAATGAACCGCGCCCGGTTGCCGGCGAAACCCGCCGCACGGAACGCCGTCTTCGCCAGCTGCTGGCGCTCCGGCTGGAGGTCCACCGTCGTCAGGACCCCGTCGGGCCGCATCCCGGCCAGCAGGTAGATGCCCGACACGCCCGTGCCGGTACCGATCTCGGCCACCGCCTTGGCGTCCGCCGTCGCCGCCAGCAGACGCAAGGCCCCACCGGCGGACGGGGACACCGAAGGCAGCCCTGCCTCCCTGGCCCGGTCCCGGGCCCAGCGCAGAGCCTCGTCCTCGGCGACGTAGGCGTCGGCGAACGACCAGCCCGTCTGCCGGTTGGCGGTAATGGCCCTCTCCTGTCCCCGTAGTTGACGCAACGGTGACTGTATCCGCTGTCAGCGGGAACCCGCAGATGGGACCGGGCGTTCACAGGGGGCAGGCAGCGACGTCGGGAGCCGGGCGAGTCCACTCCCAAATTCGCGTAAAGATTCTTATCCGGAGCTAACGGGCGAGGTGGCTATGGTAGGGACTCCACTGGACACCACCAGAGCCGACAGGGGAGGTGCGGCTGCGCCTGTGGATCGGGGAGGGCGGCTTCGACGTCTTCTCAGGTCGGCGGGTGAGCCGAAATCCGTGACAAACACCGCTGACCGAATCCGCACCGCCGACTCCGCACCCACCACCGCGACCTTCGCATCGGACGCGGAATCGCAGGCGTGGACCCCTCCCACGTGGGAGGAGATCGTCAGCACGCACAGTGGCAGGGTCTACCGCCTCGCCTACCGCCTCACGGGCAACCAGCACGACGCCGAGGACCTCACCCAGGAGGTCTTCGTCCGCGTCTTCCGCTCGCTGTCGACGTACACCCCCGGCACCTTCGAGGGCTGGCTCCACCGCATCACCACCAACCTCTTCCTCGACATGGTCCGCCGCAAGCAGCGCATCCGCTTCGACGCGCTCGCCGACGACGCCGCCGAGCGGCTTCCCAGCCGTGAGCCCTCCCCGCAGCAGGTGTTCAACGACACCCACTTCGACGCCGACGTGCAGCAGGCACTCGACACCCTCGCGCCCGAGTTCCGCGCGGCCGTCGTCCTCTGCGACATCGAAGGGCTGTCGTACGAGGAGATCGCCGCGACCCTCGGCGTGAAGCTCGGCACCGTCCGCAGCCGTATCCACCGCGGCCGCTCCCACCTGCGCAAGGCCCTCAAGCACCGCTCGCCCGAGGCCCGGGCGGAGCGTGCGCTGGCCACCGTCGGATGGGAGGCCGGGACAGCGTGAGCGGCACACGTCCCTCCTCGTCGAGCTCCGCGGAGCACCACCTCGGGGACCGGCTCGCCGCGCTCGTCGACGGTGAGCTCGGCCACGACGCCCGCGAGCGGGTGCTCGCGCACCTCGCGACCTGTCCGCGCTGCAAGGCCGAGGCCGACGCGCAGCGCGCCCTGAAGAGCGTCTTCGCCTCCGCGGCGCCCCCGCCGCCCTCCGAGGGCTTCCTCGCGCGCCTCCAGGGGCTGCCCGGGGGACCAGGTGACCCGTCGGGCGGACCCGGCGGATCCGGCGGACCCGGAGCCCCCCGAGGGCCCCTCGAAGAGCTCCTCGGCTCCGCCGTCCTGAAGTCCGACGGGTTCGCCACCGCCGCCGTGGTCACCCCCGGCGCCGGCCGCTCCACCGGCGGCTTCCGGGTCCACGACGTGGGCGACCGCGCCTCCGGCCCGTCCGGGCGCGGACGGCGCTTCGCCTTCGCCGCGGCCAGCGCGGTCTCCTTCGCGGCCATCGCCCTCGGCGGCACGCTGCCCGCGGAGACCTCGGTCACCGCGAGCGGCCGCGGCGGCCAGGGCACGGGCAGCGCCGTCACCCCGGTGCGCACCTCCACGTCCGGCGGCGCGGGCGGCACCACCTCGGCCGTGCGCGGTACGCGCTCCGGCGAGCGCGGCGCCCAGACGGTCGCCGAGGAGCCGTTCGTCCCGCTCGTCCCGCTCGCCGCCCACAGCGGCGCGCCCGTCTCCCGGGCGGCCGGTACCGGCACCGTCCCCTCGGGCGCGGTCCCGGTGGACGTGCGGCGGTCCGGCGGCGGCTCCGAGGCGCAGGCGCGGCTCCGGGACCAGGCCATGCGGTCGTTCTTCGCGCTCTCGCCGTTCATACGGCCGACGCACCAGGCCCTCGATCTGTCCTTCGCCCCCGCGCCCGGCCCGGTCGCCAGCCCGACGAACGTGCCTCTCGGCTCCCACCGCTGACCCCCGACCTGGTTGAATCCAGGGACAGCGACGCCCGCGTCAGGGGGCGCGGACGGGTCAGCGGTTGCGGGGAGAGCATGAACGACGGGAAGCCGAACTGGTGGAGCCGGCCTTCGACGGCACCGGAGCCTGCCCGGGAGCCGGCGCCCGACGGGGCCGACGGCGACTTCCCGCTGCCCGCGCCCCAGCCGCCGGGTGACATATCCGGTGCGGCGGCCGAACCGGCCGCCGCCCCGGCGACGCCGTCCGCCCCGGCGACGTCCGCCGAGCCGGCCGGTGCCGCCGAGGCCGCCGCTCCGGACGTGTCGGC
This sequence comes from Streptomyces sp. NPDC020807, assembly GCF_040641575.1. NCBI lineage: Bacteria > Bacillati > Actinomycetota > Actinomycetes > Kitasatosporales > Streptomycetaceae > Streptomyces > Streptomyces sp. NPDC020807. The sequence continues at coordinate 15,789 of NZ_JBFADU010000029.1, read as the reverse complement.
CGAAGCCGCCGGATCCACCGCCCCGGCGGCGCAGGCGGAGCCTGCCGGGCCGACCGCACCGGCCGCGCCCGCGGCCGGCCACGGCGAGCCCACCGAGCCTGCCGAGCCCACCGTGCTCCTGACCAAGGGCGAGCCCGCCGCGCCGGCCGAACCGGCCGCCGCGGAACACGGGACGGCCGCCCCCGCGCAGGCCCAGCCCCTGCACGCGCCCGACGAGTACCGGACCCCGCCGTACGGCGAGCCCGGGCCGTGGGCGCCCGCGCCGCCCGTGCAGCATCCCGCCGCCGCGCCCGCCGCGCCCGCGCCCGCCTCCGTACCGCCACAGGGCGCCGTGCCTCCCGTACCCCCGCAGCAGGGTGCCGGCGCGCCCTGGATGCAGTACGACCCCTGGGGCGGGCCCGCCGCCGCCCCGCAGCCCGCCGCCGCGAAGAAGTCCCGCAAGGGGCTCGCGGTCGCCGGTGCCCTGGTGTTCGCGCTGATCACCGGGGTCATCGGCGGCGGCGTCGGTGCGTACGTCGAGCGGAACAACGGCCTCACCACCGTCGAGCTGCCGCAGGCCGAGGCCGGTGAGCTCGACCGTGCCCCCGAGAGCGTCGCCGGCATCGCCGCCGGCGCCCTGCCCGGCGTCGTCACCCTGCACGTCAGCGGCGGCGGCTCCTCCGGCACCGGCACCGGCTTCGTCCTGGACACCAAGGGCCACATCCTCACCAACAACCACGTGGTGGACGCCGCCGAGTCCTCCGGCGAGATCTCGGTGACCTTCTCCAGCGGCGAGACGGCCCGCGCCAGGCTCGTCGGCAAGGACTCCGGCTACGACCTCGCCGTCGTCCGGGTCACCGGCGTCTCCGGCCTCAAGCCGCTCGCCCTCGGCAACTCCGACAACGTCCGCGTCGGCGACCCCGTGGTCGCCATCGGCGCCCCCTTCGACCTCTCCAACACGGTCACCTCCGGGATCATCAGCGCCAAGGAGCGCCCGATCACCGCGGGCGGCGAGAAGGGCGACGGCACGGACATCAGCTACGTCGACGCCCTCCAGACCGACGCCCCCATCAACCCCGGCAACTCCGGCGGCCCGCTGCTCGACTCCAAGGGCCGGGTCATCGGCATCAACAGCGCCATCCGCGCCGCGGGCGGCGGCGGCTCGGGCGACGGCGAGGGCAGCGCGAGCCAGCCCGGCTCGATCGGCCTCGGCTTCGCGATACCGATCAACCAGGGCAAGCGGGTCGCCGAGGAGCTCATCAACACCGGCAAGGCCACCCACCCCGTCATCGGTGTGAGCCTCGACATGCAGTACACCGGCGACGGCGCCCGCGTCGGCGAGAAGGGCAAGGACGGCGCCGCCTCCGTCACGCCCGGCGGTCCGGCCGCCAAGGCGGGACTCCGTCCGGGTGACGTCATCACCAAGGTCGACGGCCAGCGCGTGCACAACGGCGAGGAGTTGATCGTGAAGATCCGCGCCCACCGTCCCGGCGACCAGCTGGAGCTGACGCTGACCCGCGGCGGCAAGGAGCTGAACAAGACCCTGACCCTGGGGTCCTCGCAGGGAACCTGACGGAAACCCGACGGAACCCGACCGCCATGTGGTGGTCGCCACGAGGTACCCGACCGACAGGTTCGGCGGGTACCGTGGACCGGGCCTCGGACCGGCGAGAAGGAGCTACTAGGTGTTCAGCGACATAGGCGCACTCGAGCTGGTGACGCTCGTCGTCCTCGCCGTGCTCGTCTTCGGGCCCGACAAGCTGCCCAAGGTGATCCAGGACGTCTCGCGCTTCATCAGGAAGGTCAAGGACTTCTCCGACAGCGCGAAGGAGGACATCCGCACCGAGCTCGGCCCGGAGTTCAAGGACTTCGAGTTCGAGGACCTCAACCCGAAGACGTTCCTCAAGAAGCAGCTGGACGGCAACGAGGACCTGCGGGAGCTGAAGGAGCTGCGCGGCACCTTCGACCTCAAGAAGGAGATCAACGAGGTCGCCGACGCGGTCAACGGCCGCGAGACGGCCCCGGCGACCGCCCCCGCCGCCCCCGCGACCGTCAACGGATCCTCTCCCGACCTCCTCAAGAAGCAGGACAAGCCGGACGCGCCCGAGCGCCCGCCGTACGACTCCGACGCCACCTGACGACGGCCTGTCACCGTACGACTGCGTCCCGGTGGCTATCCTCCCTGTGTTGATGCAACGAGGAGGCTGCCGGAATGACGACGACGAGTCGGGTGGAAGCGGAAGGGTTCCTGCGCGCGCCCTTCGCCTGGTACGGGCTCGACGAGGCGTTCACCGGGCCTCGCCGGCTCATGCAGGTCGGTACGGCGGCGGACGGCTCCGTCCAGTACGGATCCGTCGGCCACGGTGACGAGCCGTCGATAAAGTCCGAGGCCGGCGGTGCGGAGAAGGAGCGCTTCGCGGTCGTCGTGACGGTCGCGGCGAGCCCGGTCCGCAGGACCGGCGACGGTACGGGCGTCCTCGACGCGACCACGGTGTCCTCGGCCGCCTGGCTGGCCGGCTCCGGGCTGCTCGTCCACACCTGGCCCGCCTCGCTCGACCACGTGACCCGCGACAACTGGCTCGACCAGCAGACGGAGACGGCCTTCGAGCTCGCCGACGACCTCGACGGGCCGGCCTGGTCGGTCCTCTCGCTGCCCGTCGACGGCGTGCCGATGCCCTTCCACTACCGCGAGACCGAGTTCGGCTGGGTCCTCGCCGGCTCGGCCGCCGGGGTCCACCTGGGGGCGTACGGGCGGGGGATGAGCGCGTACGGGCTCGGCTTCGCGCAGATCCCCGACCTCTACGCGTACGCGTAGACATGACGGAGTAGGCGCGGCACGGCAGGCACGGCAGGCACGGCAGGCACGGCGAAGGGGCGCCCCGTGAGGCGCCCCTTCGTCATGTCGTGTCTCAGAACTTGTTGCGCGGCGTGATGCCCAGGCTCATGCCCGACAGGCCGCGCTGACGGCCGCCCAGCTTGCCCGCGATGGCGCGCAGGGCCGCGCCGGCGGGGGAGTCGGGGTCGGAGAGGACGACCGGCTTGCCGTCGTCGCCGCCCTCGCGGAGCCGCACGTCGATCGGGATCGAGCCGAGGACCGGGACGGTCGCGCCCGTGGTCTGGGTCAGGCCGTCCGCGACCTTCTGGCCGCCGCCGGTGCCGAAGACGTCCACCATCTCGTCGCAGTGCGGACACGGCAGGCCCGCCATGTTCTCGACGACGCCGACGATCTTCTGGTGCGTCTGCACCGCGATCGAGCCGGCCCGCTCGGCGACCTCGGCGGCCGCCTGCTGCGGGGTGGTGACGACGAGGATCTCCGCGTTCGGGACGAGCTGCGCGACCGAGATCGCGATGTCGCCGGTGCCCGGGGGGAGGTCGAGGAGGAGGACGTCGAGGTCGCCCCAGTACACGTCGGCCAGGAACTGCTGGAGCGCGCGGTGGAGCATCGGGCCGCGCCACACGACCGGCGCGTTGCCCGGGGTGAACATGCCGATGGAGATGACCTTCACGCCGTTCGCCGACGGCGGCATGATCATGTTCTCGACCTGGGTCGGACGGCCGTCCGCGCCCAGCATGCGGGGCACGCTGTGGCCGTAGATGTCGGCGTCGACGACGCCGACCTTCAGGCCGTCGGCGGCCATCGCCGCGGCGAGGTTCACGGTCACGGAGGACTTGCCGACGCCGCCCTTGCCGGACGCGACCGCGTACACGCGGGTCAGCGAGCCGGGCTTCGCGAAGGGCACCTCGCGCTCGGCGCCCGTGCCGCGCAGCGCCGCCGCCAGCTCCTTGCGCTGCTCGTCGCTCATGACGTCGAGGGTGACCTCGACGCCGGAGACGCCCTCGACCCGGGACACGGCCTCCGTCACGCGCTGCGTGATGGTCTCGCGCATGGGGCAGCCGGAGACCGTCAGGTAGACCGTGACGGCGACCCCGCCGTCCGGACCGATCTCCACCGACTTGACCATGCCGAGCTCAGTGATCGGCTTGTTGATCTCAGGGTCGTTCACCGTCGCCAGTGCTTCGAGCACCGCGTCTTCCGTAGCCATACGGACGATGGTACGGCGCCGGGCACCGGCCCATGGAGGCGTGTCAACGGTCGGGTACGTCACTTCCGCGCGCGTCGTCCGGCGGGAATAGATCGCGCCGCCCGTCGAGGCGTTCCGCCAGGCGCTCGTCGAGGCGCTCCTCCATGCGTTCCTCCAGCTCCTTGAGCATGTCCTGCAGCTCGGAGCGGATCCAGTCGCGGGTGGCGACCTCGCCGAGGCCCATCCGCAGCGCGGCGATCTCCCGCGTGAGGTACTCGGTGTCCGCGATCGACCGCTCGTTCTGCTTCCGGTCCTGTTCGAGGTTGACCCGGTCGCGGTCGTCCTGCCGGTTCTGCGCGAGGAGGATCAGCGGAGCCGCGTACGAGGCCTGGAGGGACAGGACGAGGGTCAGGAAGATGAACGGGTACTGGTCGAACTTCAGCGAAGCCGGCGCGAAGATGTTCCACGCGACCCAGACGACGATCGTCACCGTCATCCAGACGAGGAACCGGCCCGTCCCCAGGAAGCGGGCGATGCGCTCCGAGAGCCGCCCGAAGGCCTCGGGGTCGTACTCCGGCAGCAGTCTGGCCCGGCGCTCGCGCGGGAGGTCGAGCCGGATGCGCGCCATCGGCCGCTCCCGCTCCCGGTCCCTCTCCTGCGTACGCTCAGCGGCCATGCGTGGTCCCCTCCTGGTGGAACTCGGTCTCGCGCCAGTCCTCGGGCAGCAGGTGGTCGAGCACGTCGTCGACGGTGACCGCGCCGAGCAGCGAGCCGGTCTCGTCGACGACGGGCGCGGCGACCATGTTGTACGCGGCGAGGTAGCTGGTCACGGCCGGCAGCGGGGTGTCCGGACCGAGCGGCGGCAGGTCGCTGTCGACGACCGAGCTGACGAGCGTGAACGGCGGGTCGCGAAGCAGCCGCTGGAAGTGGACGGTCCCCAGGTACTTGCCCGTCGGCGTCTCGTCCGGCGGCCGGCAGACGTACACCTGCGCGGCGAGGGCCGGTGACAGGTCCTGCTGGCGGACCCGGGCGAGCGCGTCCGCGATGGTGGCGTCCGGGCGGAGCACGATCGGCTCGGTCGTCATCAGACCGCCCGCGGTGTTCTCCTCGTACGACATCAGGCGGCGCACGTCGGCGGCGTCGTCCGGCCGCATCAGGGTGAGGAGCCGTTCCTTCTCGTCCTCGGGGAGCTCGGAGAGCAGGTCGGCGGCGTCGTCCGGGTCCATCGCCTCCAGGACGTCGGCGGCGCGCTCCTCCTTGAGTTCGCCGAGGATCTCGATCTGGTCGTCCTCGGGGAGCTCCTCGAGGACGTCGGCGAGGCGGTCGTCGTCGAGGGCCGCGGCGACCTCGACGCGCCGCTTGGGGGAGAGGTGGTGCAGGGCGTTGGCGAGGTCGGCGGGGCGGAGCTTCTCGAAGGTGGCGAGAAGGCTCTCGGCGCCCTGGCCGTGCTCCTCCAGGGAGAAGCCGGTGACGGCGGACCACTCGACGGTCAGAGTCTCGCCCTTGCGGCTGAGCACCCCGCCCTTGCCCTTGCGGACGAAGACCTTGTCGATCTCCCAGTCGCGGCGGGCGGGCATCCGCTGGATGGCGACGTCGAGGACGGTCACCTCCTCGCCCGAGTCGACCAGGGTGACCCGGCGGTCGAGGAGCTCGCCGAGGACGAGCCGCTCGGTGGGACGGCGCTCGAAGCGGCGCATGTTGACGACGCCGGTGGTGATGACCTGGCCGGAGGCGACGCCGGTGATCCGGGTCATGGGGACGAAGACGCGGCGGCGGCTGAGCACCTCGACGACCATGCCGAGCAGGCGCGGGGGCCTGCGGCCGACCCGGAGCATGGCGACGAGATCGCTGACGCGGCCCACCTGGTCGCCGACGGGGTCGAAGACGGGGACTCCCGCGAGGTGGGAGACGAAGATCCGGGGGGCGCCTGCCGCCATGCCACGCGCCTCCTGGATGCCGAACGATTCGAGTCGTCGCCGGACCGCCGTCCGACCGGTGGCCTTGCTTTGCCGGGGATTGCAGAGCTTTGCCGGGTTCAGGCTAGCCCGTGCCGATCATCCCCGCTCCGGCAGCGCCTCCGTCCGGCTGGCCGTCGGCGGCTTCATCCGGCCCGGGTACGCTGCGGTCTGCCGTCCCCCCACTCGGCCCAGAAAACGGACCCGGTCATTCCGGACGCTCCGGACAGCGGTCGCCCACGGCACCCCGCCCCCACGATTCGAGAGGCAGCGCTGATGGCCGTACGTTCCCCGGCGTCGCGTATCCGCAGGACCGTCGCGCCCCTGGCGCTCTGTGCCGGTCTCACGGTCGGGCTCGGTGCCTGCGCCGCCGATCCGGACGAGGGGACCAACGGGGTGGGCAGGCTCTCCGCCCCCGAGATCGAGCAGAAGGCGCAGACCGCCGCCGACTCCGCGAAGGCGGTACGGCTCGCGGGCACGCTGGTCAGCAAGGGCGGCACGTACAAGCTCGACATGCGGCTCAAGCAGGACGGCGCCACCGGCTCCGTCGCGACGAAGAACAGCACCTTCGAGCTGCTCAGGGTCGGCGACGCGCTGTACCTGAAGGCGGACGCCGACTTCTGGGCCCATGAGGAGACGGCGACGGCGGAACCGACCGACGCGGACGCGGAGGCCGCCGACACCCTCGACGACATGTACGTGAAGGTGCCGCAGGACGACCCCTCGTACAAGCAGCTGCGCGGCTTCACGGAGATGGACGTGCTCCTGGACGGCCTGATCGGGCTGCACGGGACGACCGTCAAGGGCGACCGCGACCAGATCGGCGGAGTCCGCACGGTCAAGGTCAAGGGCGGCGAGGACGGCGAGGGCGGCACCCTCGACGTGGCCCTCGACGGCTCCCCCTACCCGCTGAGGTTCGCGCGCGGCGGGGGAGCGGGCGTCGTGGTGCTCTCCGAGTGGAACAAGGAGTTCCCGCTGGAGGAGCCCTCCCAGGAGGAGACCCTCGACTACGGCATGCAGCTGCCCCGGACCTGACCCCGGGCCCGATCGCTACTTCCCGCGGCGCTTCTTCTTCAGGAGCAGCTTCGGGAGCGCCGCCGGGACCGGCCGGCGGGTGGTCGCCGGTGACGGCAGCGGTACGGCGGCGAGGGAGCCGTCCGGCAGGTCGGTCGTCGAGGCGACCGGGTCGAGCCGCAGGACCCGGCACTCGCGCGCCCAGCGGTCCGGCACGGCCTCGCCGTCGGAGGCGTTCAGCCGCTTGCCCTTGAGCTCGGTGACGGCCGCGTCCCACTCCTCCGTCCGCGGGGCGATCTCGCGCACCGAGGCGGTCCAGGCGACGATCCGGCCGCCCTTGTCCTTGCTGCGGACGGTCACCTCGGCCGTACCGCCGTCGGCGAGGCCGGGCAGCGGCTGCTCGCCGGGGCCGTCGCCGACGACGTGCGCCGCCCCGTCGTGCCAGACGTGCCAGAGGGCGCGGGAGGGCCCGGTGCCGCGCACCCAGACGAGGCCGGACTTCTTGGTGGCCTCCTCGACGAGGGCGCCGGTGAGCAGCGTGTCGGTCATGGGCCGAAGCCTATCCAGAGGGGCGGGCCCTACAGCCAGCCGTTGCGCTTGAGGGTGCGGTGGATGGTGAGGCAGACCGCGATGATGCCGGTGAGCACCATCGGGTAGCCGTACTTCCAGTGGAGCTCCGGCATGTGGTCGAAGTTCATGCCGTAGACGCCGCAGACCGCCGTGGGGACGGCGACGATCGCCGCCCACGAGGTGATCTTGCGCATGTCCTCGTTCTGCGCGACGGTCGCCTGCGCCAGGTTGGCCTGGAGGATCGAGTTGAGCAGCTCGTCGAAGCCGACGACCTGCTCCTGGACGCGCGCGAGGTGGTCGGCGACGTCCCGGAAGTACTTCTGGATGTCGGGGTCGACCAGCCGCATCGGCCGCTCGCTGAGCAGCGCGAGCGGGCGCAGGAGCGGGGTGACGGCCCGCTTGAACTCCAGGACCTCGCGCTTGAGCTGGTAGATCCGGCCGGTGTCCGTACCGCGCGTGGAGCCCTTCTTCGCGGTCGGCGAGAAGACGTCGATCTCCAGCTGGTCGATGTCGAGCTCGACGGCGTCGGCGACCGCGATGTAGCCGTCGACGACGTGGTCGGCGATGGCGTGGAGGACGGCGGACGGGCCCTTGGCGAGGAGCTCGGGCTCGCCCTGGAGGCGGTGCCGGAGGTTGCGCAGGGAGCCCTGGCCGCCGTGCCGGACGGTGATGACGAAGTCGGGGCCGGTGAAGCACATGACCTCGCCGGTCTCGACGACCTCGCTGGTCGCGGTGAGTTCGGCGTGCTCGACGTAGTGGATCGTCTTGAAGACGGTGAAGAGCGTGTCGTCGTACCGCTCCAGCTTGGGCCGCTGGTGGGCGTGGACGGCGTCCTCGACGGCGAGCGGGTGGAGTCCGAACTCGGCGGCGATTCCGGCGAATTCGGCCTCGGTGGGCTCGTGGAGCCCGATCCAGGCGAAGCCGCCGCTCTCCCGCACCTGGCTCATCGCGCCCCGGGGCGTGAGGCAGGAGCGGTCGTCGACGCGCTGCCCGTCGCGGTAGACGGCGCAGTCGACGACGGCGCTGGAGGCGGAGTGGTCGCGGGTGGGGTCGTACGCGGTGTACGTGGTCGGGGTCTTGCGCAGGCCGGGCCGCAGGCTCGGACGGACGGCTGCGCGCAGGTCACGGATCATCGACATGGGCATGCTCCCTCACGGAGTGGCCGTCGGCGCGATGCGTGGCACAGCCCGGAATGGGGACGTGGAGCTACGTCGTCCACAAAGCGGGCGGCACCGGGAACCACGGTGACGGCGTTCGCTACAAGACAGGCAAAGGCGAAGTTGCTCTTCCGTCGAGCGAGATGCCGGAGGGGCGGGTCCGAGCCGGACCCGGGAATCACCGGAGAGAAGGCCGCACCGGGCGGGGGTGCGAGACGGCGGAAGAGCGGCTGGTACTGCCCGACCGACTTCGGTCCATCGCAGTCCCACCTCCTCCGGCCGGTCCCCCGTGGGGGATGACGTGTGACGAGTAATCAGGAGTTCGGGACTCCCGACCAGCGGCCAAGACTATCAGCCGACAGAGGGTCAATCCTTGACTTTGCCCGTTCCATACGCGCTTTATGCTCAACCCATGGGAGAAGTTCTTGCTCTGGTCGAGGCCCGGCTGCGGACGGCGCTCGGCGAACCGGACGCGCGGGCCGCGGTGACCTTCCTCGGCACCGACCGGATCGAGGTCCTCCGCTTCGTCGAGGGCGACCTCGTGCGGTACGCGACCCTCGGCATGTCCGCCGCGCCGATGGCCGACCCCACCGCCGCGCTCGCCGACCCTGTCAAGGGGCCGCGCGCCGAGCTCGTCCTCACCGTACGGGCCGGCCTCGCCGACACCGACAAGGTGCTCCGCCCCCTCGCAGTGCTCGCCGCCACCCCCCAGGTCGAGGGCGTGATCGTCGCCCCCGGCGCCTCGCTCGACGTCGGCGAGCCCCTCTGGCCCGGCGCCTCCTTCACCTCCGTCCTCGTCGCCGAGTCCGGCGGGCTCGTCGAGGACCTGGAGCTCGACGACCCGATGGACCCCGTCCGCTTCCTGCCGCTGCTGCCGATGACCTCGAACGAGGCCGCGTGGAAGCGGGTGCACGGGGCGCAGGCCCTGGAGGAGCGCTGGCTCGCCGGGGGGACCGACCTCCGGGATCCGCTGCGCAGGTCCGTCGCCCTGGACTGACCCTCGGAAGGGGCTCGTGTGACCCCTGTGGGCACTGCGGGTGAACGGCTCGGGCCGGACGGGTGATCGTCCCCCGGCGTCCTTGACGCGGGGCACGAGGGGTAGGACCGTTGAGCCCTATGAGGGGCGAACCCAGTTGTCCGAAGTGCGGTGGCCGGGTCAGGGCGCCCGGTCTCTTCGCCGACTCCTGGCAGTGTGACGTGCACGGCTCGGTGCACCCGCTCCAGCCCGTGATCCCGCCCAGCGTCGAGGCCCTCGGCGTCGTGGTCCACCGCTCCCACGTGCCCGTGTGGATGCCGTGGCCGCTGCCCGTCGGCTGGCTCTTCACCGGCGTCGCGTACGCCGGCGACGACCGCAGCGGCGGACGGGCGACCGCCGTCGCCTGCTCGGGCCCCGGCCCGCTCGGCGGCATCGGCGAGCTGATCCTCGTCGCCGAGGAGCTCGGCGTCGGCCTCGGCGCGCGGTACGCGGGCATCGACGGCCTCGACCCCGGCTCCGGCATGGCCATCGACAAGCCGCCCGCGGCCAAGGTGCTCGCCGCCGGCCGCCCCACCCCGCTCTGGCACGTCACCGGCACCCCGCACGACCGCGCCGTCTTCGCGGGCGAGGCGCGCGGCCTGTGGCTCTGGGCGATCGTCTGGCCCGAGCAGTCGGGCCTCCTCATGTACGACGAGCTCGTCCTGACCGACCTGCGCGACGCCGGCGCCGAGGTCGAGCTCGTGCCGTGCGGCGCGCTCACGCCGAGGCTCCTGGGCCCCGTCTGACCGCGGGCGCGGGGTCCGGCCCGCCCGGCACGCGCGCTCCGGACGCCGCCCGGGTCCCTGACGGTCCGTACGGGAGTGTTCGATTCGCCCGTTATGCTGGAGCGTCCCTCGTCCGTCCCGAGCCCCCGGAGTACCGCGTCGTGCGCATCGACCTGCACACCCACTCCACGGCCTCCGACGGTACGGACACGCCCGCCGAGCTCGTCAGGAACGCGGCCGCGGCCGGGCTCGACGTCGTCGCGCTCACGGACCACGACACCACCCGCGGACACGCCGAGGCGATCGCCGCGCTGCCCGAGGGCCTGACCCTCGTCACCGGAGCCGAGCTCTCCTGCCGCCTCGACGGCATCGGCCTGCACATGCTCGCCTACCTCTTCGACCCCGAGGAGCCCGAGCTCCTCGCCGAGCGCGAGCTCGTCCGCGACGACCGCGTGCCGCGCGCGCAGGGCATGGTCGCGAAGCTCCAGGAGCTCGGCGTCCCGGTCACCTGGGAGCAGGTCGCCCGCATCGCCGGAGACGGCTCCGTCGGCCGCCCGCACGTCGCCGAGGCGCTCGTCGAGCTCGGGGTCGTCCCCGACGTCTCCGGCGCCTTCACGCCCGAGTGGCTCTCGGACGGCGGCCGTGCGTACGTCGGGAAGCACGAGCTCGACCCCGTCGAGGCGATCCGGCTGGTCAAGGCCGCCGGCGGCGTCACCGTCTTCGCGCACCCGGCCGCCGTCAAGCGCGGCCAGGTCGTGCCGGAGAGCGCGATAGCCCGGCTCGCGGAGGCCGGACTCGACGGCATCGAGGTCGACCACATGGACCACGACGAGGCGACGCGCGCGCGGCTTCGCGGGCTCGCGAAGGAGCTGGGTCTGCTGACCACGGGCTCCAGCGACTACCACGGCAGCCGCAAGACCTGCCGCCTCGGCGAGTACACCACCGACCCCGAGATCTACGGCGAGATCACCCGCCGCGCGGCGGGGGCCTTCCCGGTCCCCGGCGCCGGGGGAGCCGTGTAGCTCCTCTTCGGGGGTGAGGCCGGTGCCGGGCGGTTGCTCCCGCGCCGGTCGGGCTCGTCCGCGTCCGCCGTCACGGTTCCGGCTCCTGGGCCCCGCGCGCTCCGCGCCGGGCACACGAGCGGCCCGCAGCCGTGCGGGCGTCCCGTACGGCGTGCTGTGCGCCGTCCCTGACCTGCCGCGCGTCCGCCGCCGTCCGTCCCGGACCGGTGCGCCGCCGCCCCCGCCCCGTACCCCGCAAGCCAGCCCCGTGCGGCCCCGAGCCGCGCGGTGGTGGCGCTCCTGCCGCCCTTCTTCCGGAATCTCTTGTTCCGGTCGACGGGCGCGACACCCCACTGTTCGACCTCTCCCGCAAGGCACCCTCACCGTGTTCGACGCCGCCGTCTTCGGCTCGCTGTTCCTGACCCTCTTCGTGATCATGGACCCCCCGGGGATCACGCCGATCTTCCTCGCCCTCACCTCCGGCCGCCCGGCCAAGGTGCAGCGCCGCATGGCCTGGCAGGCCGTCGCCGTCGCCTTCGGCGTCATCACCGTCTTCGGCCTGCTCGGTCAGCAGATCCTCGACTACCTGCACGTCTCCGTCCCCGCGCTGATGATCGCGGGCGGCCTGCTCCTGCTGCTCATCGCGCTCGACCTGCTCACCGGCAAGACCGACGAGCCGAAGCAGACCAAGGACGTCAACGTCGCGCTCGTCCCGCTCGGCATGCCGCTGCTCGCCGGGCCCGGCGCGATCGTCTCGGTGATCCTCGCCGTCCAGAACGCCGACAGCGTCTCCGCGCAGGTCTCCGTCTGGGCCGCGATCGCCGCCATGCACGTCGTGCTCTGGCTGACCATGCGCTACTCGCTCGTGATCATCCGCGTCATCAAGGACGGCGGCGTCGTCCTCGTGACCCGCCTCGCCGGCATGATGCTCTCCGCCATCGCGGTGCAGCAGATCATCAACGGCGTCACCCAGGTCATCCAGAACGCCTGACCGCCCTCCCCGGGCGGACACCACTGCGCCCCCGTACGGATTCCGCTGTGCGGAGTCCATGCGGGGGCGCGGTGCGTGGTGCGGACCTGACCGGTTATGAGGCCGAGGTCTCGGCGGGGCGGATCCAGATGCGCTGGCCGATCGCGGCGGCCTGCTGCACGATCCGATTGACGGAGGCGGCGTCCACGACGGTCCGGTCGACGGGCGTGCCGTCGATGTCGTCCAGTCGCAGAATTTCGAAGCGCATGGGCTTCTCCCTTCGTCTGAGTTGATCCTCCTGGAGGAGAACTGCGTTACGTAGAGATCCAACGGACGGCATGCCGGAAACATTCCTTACGCTAAGGAAAATTTTCGGATGGCTAAATACTGGCTGGTAGAAAGGGCCGTATGAACGACGAGGACACGATCGGCGCCCGGCTTGAGCGCACCAATGAGCTCCTGCAACGGATGCTTGCCGAGGTCGCCAAGACCCCCTCCACCCACGCCATCTTCGTCGACGCGGGTTACGTCTATGCGTCGGCCGGGTTGCTGGTGACGGGAACCGAGGACCGGCGCTCCTTCGACCTCGACGCCGAGGGCCTCATCGAGGCCTTCATCGACAAGGCCCGCACGATCTTCGCCGACAGCCGGCTCCTGCGCGTCTACTGGTACGACGGCGCCCGCCGCCGCATCCACACGCCCGAGCAGCAGGCCATCGCCGAGCTCCCCGACGTCAAGGTCCGCCTCGGCAACCTCAACGCCAACAACCAGCAGAAGGGCGTCGACTCCCTCATCCGCACCGACCTGGAGTCCCTCGCCCGCCACCGCGCCATCAGCGACGCCGCCCTCGTCGGCGGCGACGAGGACCTCGTCTCGGCCGTCGAGGCCGCGCAGGGCTACGGCGCCCGCGTCCACCTCTGGGGCATCGAGGCCGCCGAGGGCCGCAACCAGGCCGAGGCCCTCCTCTGGGAGGTCGACAGCCAGCGCACCTTCGACCTCGACTTCTGCCGCCCGTACGTCACCCGCCGCCCCGTCACGACGTACGAGAACGAGGGCGAGCCGCCGCCCTCCCGCGAGGAGGTCCGCTTCGTCGGCGCGCAGATCGCAGCCACCTGGCTCGCCGAGCGCGGCCGCGACCGCCTCGCCGAGCTCCTGCCGGGCGCGCCCTACCTGCCGGGCGCCGTCGACCAGGACCTCCTGGTCGAGGCGGAACGCCTGCTCAGCCGCTCCCTGCGCGGCCACGCCGCCCTCCGCAGGGCCCTGCGGGACGGCTTCTGGCAGCACCTCAAGACGCAGTACTAGCACCCGTACGGGAACCGGCACGGGCGACGGCGTCGGCGTCGGCCCGGTCCCAGAAGGCCGTCAGCCGCTCCGCCAGCTCGCGCGGGTGCGAGACGTTGGGGGAGTGGCCCGCGCCCGTGACCACCGAGTGGTGCGCGCCGGTGCGGGCCGCCGCCGCGGCCAGCTCCGCCGTGGGCCAGACCATCTCGTCCGCCCCGTACGCGAAGTGCAGCGGCATCCGCAGGTCGAGGAGTTCCTCCGTACCGTCCCTGGTGGCGACGAGCAGCCGGCCCGCGCCCGAGAGCTGCGCGATCCTGGTCCGCATCCAGCGCCGCCGCAGGAAGCGGGTCAGCTCCGGCGCGTCGACCGCGCCGGGCTCCTCGCCGCGCGCGTCGAGACGGCACATCGCCTCCCACACCCGGTCCTTCGGCAGCACCGCGAGCGCGCCCCGCAGCATCCGCACGCGGACGCGCTGGGGGCGGGCCACCCGGCCCGTACCGGAGGAGAGCAGGGTGAGTGAGCGGAAGGCGGCCGGGGCGAGCGAGGCCGCGGCGCGGGCCACGAGCCCGCCGAAGGAGTGGCCGAGCAGGTGCACCGGCCCCTCGCCGAGGGCGGCGGCCTGCGCGACGGCGTCCAGCGCGAGCGCCTTCCGGCGGTACGCGGCCCGGCCCCGGGGACCGGGCGTCTCGTGCTGGCCCCGCCCGTCCACCGCCACCGCCCGGTAACCGGCGTCGGAGAGCGGTCCGAGCAGCGCGAGGAAGTCCTCCTTGCTGCCGGTGTACCCGGGCAGCAGCAGCACCGTCCCCCGCCGCTCGCCCGCCGGGGCCGTGTCGAGCACGGCGAAGTCACCACGGGCGGTGACGAGACGACGGGCCTGGGTGCGGGGAGGGAGGGCGAGGGACCGGGGCTTGCTCATGTACGGACTGTAATCCCGCCGCCCCCGGCCGGCCCTCCGGGGGCGGCGGCGGAACGGCCGTGCGGCCCGACCCCCTCTCGGGGGCGGGCCGCACGGTTTCCGCTGTTCCGTTGTCCCGTGTCGGGCGCGGGATCAGTCCTCGGCCGTGGCCGCCGCCTTCTTGGTGGTGCGGCGGCGCGGAGCCTTGGGGGCCTCCTCGGCCGGGGCCGGAGCCTCGGACGCGACGGCCTTCTTCGTCGTGCGCCGACGGGTCGGCGTCTTCGGCTCCGAGGCGTCGGGCGCCTCGGCGGCGACGGCCTTCTTCGTGGTGCGGCGGCGCGGAGCCTTCGGGGCCTCCTCCGTCACCGGCGCCTCGACGACGGCCTCGGCGACCGGCTCGGCGGCGGCCTTCTTGGCCGTACGGCGGCGGGGGGCGGCCTTGGGGGCCTCCTCCGCGGCGACCGGGGCCTCGACGACCGGGGCCTCGGCGACCGGGGCCTTGGCGGCGACCGCTTCCGCGGCCGCCTTCTTCGTCGTCCGGCGGGCGCGCGGGGCCTTGGGAGCCTCCTCGGCGACCGGGGCCGGAGCCTCGGCGGCGGCCTTCTTCGTCGTACGGCGACGGGAGGGCGCCTTCGGGGCCTCCTCGACGACCGGCGCGGCCTCGACGACCGGGGCGGCCGGCTCGACGACGACCGGGGCGGCGGCCTCGGCGGCGGCGACCGGCGCACCGGCGGCGCGACGGGCCGTGCGGCGGGCGCGCGGGGCCTTGGGGGCCTCCTCTGCGACCGGCGCGGCGACGACGGGCGACTCGACGACGATGACCGCGGCGGCCTCCGCGTTCACCGGCGAACCGGCGGCGCGACGAGCGGTGCGGCGGGCGCGGGGAGCCTTGGGGGCCTCCTCGACGACCGGCGCGGGCTCGGCGGCCGGGGCCTCGACGACCGCCGGGGCGGCCTCGGGGGCGCCCGGCGAACCGGCGGCGCGGCGGGCCGTGCGGCGACGGCGCGGGGCCGGAACCTCGGCCGCGACCTCGGCGGCCGGCGTCTCGACGACGGGGGCCTCGGCGACCGGGGCCTCGACGGCGGTCTCGACCCTGGCGGCCTCGACGACCGGCTCGGCGGCGGCCTTCCTCGCCGACCGGCGCGCGCGCGGGGCCTTGGGGGCCTCCTCGGCGACCGGGGCGGCCTCGGCGACCGGGGCCGCCG
>NZ_JBFADU010000028.1:0-89916 GCF_040641575.1 Streptomyces sp. NPDC020807 | reverse complement strand
GGCCTGGACCGCCGCCTGCGGCGGCCCTACACCCCCACCCCGCCCCTTCCCGAAACCGGGGCTCCGCCCCGGACCCCGCGCCTCAAACGCCGGCGGGGCTGAATGTGCCCCCGGGCCCGGGCACCGCGGCGGGGGAACGCCTCAAACGCCGACGGGGCTGGATGTGCCCCCGGGCCCGGGGGCGGCGGCGGGGGAGACGGAGCGCCTCAAGCGTCTTCGCGGCTGGTGAGCCCCCGGCCTTCGGCGGAGTCCTTCGGCCCGCCCCGGACCCCTCCCCGTCGGGCCAAGGGTCCGTGTTCGGGATGACCTTGTGCTCGCGTTGCGGAGTCCGCGGGGCGTACAGGTGGCGCGAGGACGAGGTGGGGAGCCTCGGGGCGCCGGCTCGGGGGCCCCAACCTCCGTGCCCCCGAGCCGCGTTCCGGAGCACCGCTCGGCACCTCACGCGCCCCCGGCAGGGGGAGGGCGAGGGCCGGCCACTGCCGGGTGAAATGCCCGATTGCGGGGTGTTCGCGGATACGCTCAGGGCATGAGTTGGCTCCGGGCCCTGAAGGAGACCGCCCGCTCGGGGCTCAGCGTCGAGCGGCGGCGGCTCGAACCCGCCATCGCCGCGCGCGGCGCCCTGGGGCTCGCTCTCGTCGTCGGCGTCTCGCTCGCCTTCTTCGGGCCCGCCGTCGCCGCCTCCTCCGCCTTCGGTGCCTTCCAGGCCGCCATCGCCACCTTCCAGCGCTCCTGGAGACCCCGCCCCACCCTCGCCCTCGCCTCCGGCGCCAGCCTCGCCGTGTCGACCTTCCTCGGGTACCTGACCAACGCGGGCGCCCACCCGGTCCTCTTCCTCGGACTGCTGCTGCTCTGGACCTTCGCCGCCGGACTCGCCTGGGCCGCCGGCCCCACCGCCGGCATCATCGCCTCCTCCAACGTCGCGATGATGCTGGTCACCGTCACCCTGCCCACCTCCGTCGCGGGCGCCGCCGGCCACGCCGCCATGATCTTCACCGGTGGTCTCGTCCAGGCCGCCCTCGTCGTCCTGCTCCCCGTCCGCCGCTGGGGCGCCCAGCGCGACGCCCTCGCCGACGCGCTCGCCGCCGAGGCCGACTACGCCCGCCGGCTGCGCCACGACCCGGTCGCCGGGTTCGATCCCGTCCCCCTCATGACCGCCCGCAACGCCGCCGCCGTCACCCCCCGCCAGGCCCGCCGCCGCCCCGCCGAGCTGCACGGCGCCCGCGGGCTCGCGGAGCGGATCCGGCCGGTCCTCGCCTCGCTCGCCGACCCGGCCGTCGGCGTCCCCGAGGAGGGTCCGGAGCGCGCCCGCGTCCGTGAGCTGCTCGCCGCCTCCGCCGCCCTCCTCGACGCCGCCGCCCACGCCATCCGGCACGGCGAGCCCGTGGCCCTGCCCCCGGCGGCCGTCGCCGCGCTCCGTACCCCCGACACCGGCGCGATCCTCTCCGGCCCGCCGCGCCGCGCCGCCCTCCGGCTCGCCGCCCTCCTCGGCGACGTCGTCGAGACGGCGGAGCCTCGCACCGAGACCCACACGCACTCGGCGACGGGCGGCCGCCACCGGCCCACGCTGCCCCGGCTCGCGCCCATCGTCCTCGCCAAGATGCGCGCCGAGCTGCGCCGCGACTCCCCGATCCTCCGCCACGCCGTCCGCGTCTCGGCCGTCACCGCCGCCGGTTACCTCCTCGGCGAGGTGCTCCCCTTCGGCCACGCGTACTGGGCGCCCATGGCCTCCGTCATGGTCATGCGCCCCGACTTCACCCAGACGTACTCCCGCTCGGTCGCCCGCTTCGGCGGCACCCTCGTCGGCGTGGCCTTCGCCACCGTCGTCGTGCAGACCGCCCACCCGGGCACGTACCTCTCCGCCGCCCTCGCCGTCCTCTGCGCCTTCGGCATGTACCTCCTCATGCGCACCGGCTACGCCGTCAGCCAGGTCTGCGTCGCCGCCTACGTGGTCTTCCTCCTCGGCATGGCCGGCGAGGGCGTCTCCCAGACCGTCCGCGAGCGCGTCCTGCTCACCCTCCTCGGCGGCCTCCTCGCGATGCTGGCGTACGCCGTCTTCCCCGCCTGGGAGACGCCCCGCCTGCGCGGCCGCCTCGCCGACTGGCTCGCCGCCTCGGGCCGGTACGCGGCGGCCGTCGCCGCCCGGTACGCCGACCCCGCGGGCCACTCCTGCCCCGACGTCCGCGAGGCGCTCCTCGCCGCCCGCGCCGACCGCGTCGCCTGGCAGGAGGCCGTCGCCCGGGCCGCCCACGAGCCGGTGCGCCACCGGGGCCTGTCCCACGCCGCGGCCGAGGCCGCCGGGCACGCGCTCGCCGAGTTCGGCCGGGCCGCGATGCTCCTGGAGGCCCACCTTCCCGAGCGCGGCACGACCCCGCTCCCCGCCGCCACCGCCCTCGCGGAGGCCCTCCACCGCTCGACGGAGCGCGGCGCCAAGGACGTACGCGAACGCCGCGAGCCGCAGTGGGACGATCTCCGCGAGACCGTCGCCGCCTGGACCGCCGATCCGCCGGACCACTTCCTCCTCGACAAGGGCGCCCGGCTCCTCCTCGGCGCCCTGGACGAACTCACCGCCGCTCTGTCTGACTCCCCGAAGACGGGGACGGGGACGGGGACGGGGACGGGGACGGGGCCGGAGACTGAAGCGCGCTAAGACTTTTCGCGCGCATGTCATCCGGCCGGGGGTCGGGAGGAGTTGAGAGGGGTGTGCACCCGGGACCGGGACGGGGCCCGGCACGGGGGTGGGCCCCGCCCGCGGTCCCGGGTGCACACCGCCCGCCTCCCGCCCCCCACCGATCGCGAGGACTCCCGCCGTGCCCCACCAGACCGCTCCGGACGACGACGGCTTCGGTGCGTACGCCGTCGCCGCCTGGCCCCGTCTGGTGCGTACGGCCCAGCTCCTCACCGGCGACTTCCACGAGGCCGAGGACCTGGTGCAGACGACGCTCGCCAAGGTGTACGGGCGGTGGCGATGGGTCCCCCGGGCCGAGATCGACCTGTACGTGCGCCGCGCCCTCGTCAACAACAACCTCAGCCGCCTGCGGCGCAAGCGCGTCGCCCACCTCCTCACCCCGGTCCTGCCGGAGTCCCTCCGCCACCGGGACGCAGGGCACGCCGACGCGGTCGACCAGCGCACCGCCGTCGGAGCCGCCCTGGCCGACCTGACCGCGCGTCAGCGGGCCGTGGTCGTCCTGCGCTACTGGGAGGACCTCACCGAGCAGGAGATCGCGAGCGTGCTCCAGTGCTCGGTCGGCACCGTCAAGACGCACGCGCGGCGCGGACTGGAGGCCCTCCGCCGTCATCCCGGGATCACCGCGCCCGCGCCCGCCCCCGCCCGACGTCCGTGCGCCGACGCCGCCCCCGCCCCGACCCCGTCCGGAGCCCGCCGATGACGACGTCCGAGCCCCGTCCCTCCGCGGACACCGACGCGCACATCGACGCCGTCCGGGAAGCGCTCGCCCGTGAGGTCCGCGGCCTGGCCCCCGCCCCACGGCCCGTCCCCCTCGCCGAGCTCCGGCGCGCCGGGCTCGCCCGCCGCCGTCGCCGCCGTACCGCCGCGGCGGCCGCCCTCTCCGCCCTCGGCGTGGCCGCCGCCGTGACCGTCGGCGCGGAGTCCGCGCGCACGGGCCACCCGGCGCCCGTCCCGCCCGCCGCCGTCACCCCCGTGGCCCCGACGCTCCGCCCCGCCCCCGCCGCGCCCCCCGTCCGGACCGTGGCCCCCGGCGAACGCGTCGACGCCGGCGGGGGCTGGATCGTCTGGCTCACCCCGGAGGGCAAGCACACGGCCGGGCCGGAGGAGTACGAGGACTTCCACAGCGTCGCCGACGGGAACGTCGACACCGCCGAGCCCGGCGTCACCGTCCAGGGGCCCGGCGGCCCGGCCGGCGCCTTCCGTTCCGGTCTCTACCTCGGCACCCGCGACGCGGGCCGCGTCGAGCTGACCGCCCCCGGGCTCCGCCCGGTCGCGGCGACCCTCCTCGAACTGCCGGGCCATCCCGGCTGGGGCGTCTGGTACGCCCACACCGGGCCGGAGGCGTACAAGAAGGAGCTCACCGTGACGGTGTACGACGGCGAGGGCGCCCGGATCGCCTCGTACCCGCGCTGACCGGGAAGGCGCCCGGATCGCCTCGTACCCGCGCTGACCGGGAAGGCGCTCGGATCGCCTCGTACCCGCGCTGACGGGGAGGGGCGCTCCGTCACCAGGAGGCCTTGCGCACCCCCGGCAGGAACCCCGCGTGCGCCTGTGCCCGCACCCGTACCCGCGACAGGCCGAACTTCCTCAGGTGGCCCCGCGGCCTGCCGTCCACCGCGTCCCTGTTCCGCACCCGGGTCGCGCTCGCGTCCCGGGGCTGGCGGGCCAGTTCGCGTGCCGCGGCCTCGCGCTCGGCCGCCGGGGTCGAGGGGCGGCGGATCAGCTCCTTGAGCTCGGCCCGCCGCTCCGCGTACCGCGCGACGACCGCCTTCCGGTGCTCGTTGCGCGCGATCTTTCCGGCCTTCGCCATCAGACCTTCCCCCCGCGCGCCCGGATGCGGGCCACGGCCGCCTCGACGCCGATGACGTCGACCGTCCTGATCGCGCGGGCGCTGAGCGTGAGCCGGACGTACCGGCCCTCGCCGGGGAGCCAGTACCGCTTCGTCTGGATGTTGGGGTCGAAGCGGCGGGACGTGCGCCGGTGCGAGTGCGAGATCCGGTTGCCGAATCCGGGCTTCGCGCCGGTCAGCTGGCAGTGGGCGGACATGGGTGACCTACCTCTCCCTGAGGTTCCCCGCCATTGTTGGCAATGGGATTCATTTTCATTTACTCTACACACCATGGCACGCAACGAACTCCGACCGATCATCAAGCTCCGGTCCACCGCGGGCACCGGGTTCACCTACGTCACCCGCAAGAACCGGCGCAACGACCCCGACCGTCTCACCCTGCGCAAGTTCGACCCCGTCGTTCGTCAGCACGTCGACTTCCGAGAGGAGCGCTGAGCCCGCCATGAAGCCCGGCATCCACCCCGCCTACGAGCCCGTCGTCTTCCGCGACAAGGCCGGCGGTTTCGCCTTCCTCACCCGTTCCACCCGCACCAGCGACAAGACGGTGGAGTGGGAGGACGGGCGCACCTACCCCGTCGTCGACGTCGAGATCTCGTCGGCGAGCCACCCCTTCTACACCGGCACCGCGCGCGTGCTCGACACCGCCGGCCGCGTCGAGCGCTTCGAGAAGCGGTACGGACGGCGCGAGGCCCCCTGATGCTCTCCGTCGCCCTCGTCGGAGGCCTGCACTCCGACGCCCGCCGCGCTGCCGTGGACCGGCTCCTCGCCGAGGTCCCCGGCAGCGTGGCGCTCCACCACGACCTCGCGACGGCCCCCGGCACGGGGACCGTCGCCGGCACCGTCCGGGACGCCACCGGCGTCCTGTCCACCGGCGAGACCCCGCTCGTCAACGACTGCGCCTGCTGCGCCCTGCGCGAGGACCTCGTCCCCGAGCTGGAGCGGTTCCGCGACTCCGGCCTCACCCGGCTCGCCGTCGTCGAGCTCTGGGACTCCGTCGAGCCCAAGGCGATGGCCGAGGTCGTCGCCGCCGCCGGGTTCCGGATCGGCGCCGTCGTGACCGCCGTCGACCCGGCGCTCCTCCTGCCGTACCTCGGCAACGGCGACGACCTCGCCGACGCCGGGCTCGCGGCGGCGGCCACCGACCGCCGCACCGTCGCCGACACCTGGGCGCGCCAGCTGGAGTACGCCCCCGTCCTCGCCGTCGTCGAGGACCCGGAGGCCCCGGCCGACGCCGAGGACCGGGCGCTGCTCGACCAGCTGCACCCGACCGCCCTGCGCGTCCCCGTCGAGGACGGGCCGGCCCTCGTCCGCGCCGCCCTCGCCGGCTTCGACGTCGAGGCCGCCGCCGCCGCCCAGCACCCCGCCTGCGCGCTCCTGCCGCAGGAGGCGGAGGACCACGGCGTCGGCACGTACGTGTGGCGCCACCACCGGCCCTTCCACCCGGAGCGGCTCTACGCCGCCCTGGAGGACCTGACCTGCGCCGCCGCCCGCAGCCGCGGCCGCTTCTACCTGGCCGACCGGCCCGACACCCTGCTGGCCTGGGACGCGGCGGGCGGCGCGCTCTGCGTGGAGAGCGCGGGCCCGTGGCTCGCCTCGCTGCCGGACGCCGCCTGGGAGATGGTCCCGCCGGTGCGGCGCGCGGCGGCGGCCCTCGACTGGCACCCCGAGCACGGCGACCGCTGCCAGCACCTCGTCTTCACCTCGCCCGGTCTCGACCGGGAGGGGCTCGCCGAACTCCTCGGCTCCTGCCTGCTCACCGACGTCGAGTACGCGGCGGGCCGCGAGTCCTGGAAGGGGCTCGCCTCCGACTTCGACACCCTCCTGGAGGTCTGATCCCATGGCCACGAAGCCCGTCCCCAAGGCCAGGAACGCCGCCCGCAAGCCCGCCAAGGCGCGGCCCAACCCCCTTGACCGGGAGGGGATCACCTACGTCGACTACAAGGACACCGACCTGCTGCGGAAGTTCATCTCGGACCGGGGGAAGATCAGGAGCCGTAGGGTGACCAGGGTGAGCGCGCAGCAGCAGCGGCAGATCGCGCGGGCCGTGAAGAACGCCCGGGAGATGGCGCTCCTGCCGTACGCGTCGGTCGCGCGCTGATCTCCATGGCCGTCCTGTAGCCGTTCCGCCACGCCTCGTGCACGTGCATCTGCTCATGCAACGGCATGTGAACACAGCTATGATCCGAGGAAGTTGACATCTGCACCAAGCAACTCGGGGAGCTACCAGTGCATCTTGCGCATCACGCGTACAACGGCATGGCGGCCACGGAGCTGCGCGGCGTCGTGTGGCAGAAGAGCAGGCACAGCAACTCCCAGGGATCCTGTGTGGAATTCGCGAAGCTTCCGGGGGGCGAGGTCGCCGTGCGCAACTCGCGCTTCCCCGACGGACCCGCGCTCGTCTACACGCCGGCGGAGATAGAGGCGCTGCTGCTCGGCGTCAAGGACGGGGAGTTCGACCACCTGGTGTGAGCCCGAGGTGCGCGTGCGCGAGGTGTACGTGCGCGAGGTGTACGTGCCCGAGGTGTACGTGCCCGAGGTGTACGCGTACGGAGAAGGGCCCCGGCGGTGACTCCGCCGAGGCCCTTCTCTCGTACGTGGCTCCGGGGCGCGGTTACTCGGGTCCGACCCGGAACAGCGCCCACACCACCTTGCCCTGGAGGGCCCCGGCGAGCGGGTGCCAGCCCCAGCTGTCGCTGAACGACTCCACCAGGAAGAGGCCGCGCCCCGACTCGGCGGAGAAGTCCTCCTCGCCGCCGCGGGCCTCCGGGCTCTGCGCGCTCGGGTCGCGCACGGCGCACACCAGGCGCGAGGCCCAGCGCATGAGGTGCAGGCGGACCGGCGGGTTCTGGCCGTCCTCGCGAGTTCCCTCGTCCGTCGGTACCGCGTGTCGCAGCGCGTTGGTGACGAGTTCGGAGACGACCAGGGCCACGTCGTCGAAGCAGTCGTTCAGGTCCCACCGGTCGAGCGTCGCGCTGGTGAACTTCCGTGCGCCGCGCACGGCTTCGAAGCAGGCGGGCAGGGCGCAGGAGGCGGAAGTGGAGACGGCGCCGGGATCGATCGGCGGCAGGCCCTGCCGTAACGGCTCGAGCACGGTCGATCCATTCGTCCCCATGCGAGGCACTCCCGGGAATCGCGACTGTGGTGCGACAACACGACAACACGAACGAGTACGCGGCTGCGCGGGACCCATGGTTCCGAATGCGCCCACGGGATGCAAGGGCAGATGCACGTGCACGCGCCTGACCTGTCCACGCCTGTGGTGAATCTGTGGATATCTTCTGCGGCCCCGCTCCCTCCTTCGGCTTCTCCTGCCCGGAAGTCGCCCCCATTCCGTAATCGAATGTGTACGCGCTGAAGCGTTTGGTGGCAGAATCCGGGGCTCGACGGGGGATTCGACCGGGGCTCGACCGAGGCTCGACGGGGGCTCGACACCGTAAAGGGGAGGCTGAGAGCCGTGACCGCAGGTGAATCCGGCGGAGCGAGCGGGAGTGTGGTGCGGCGCATCCTGCTGGGCTCCCAGCTGAGGCGGTTGCGCGAGTCGCGCGGGATCACCCGCGAGGCGGCCGGCTACTCGATCCGCGCGTCGGAATCCAAGATCAGCCGCATGGAGTTGGGACGGGTGAGCTTCAAGGCCAGGGACATCGAGGATCTGCTCACGCTCTACGGAGTCGGCGACGAGGCCGAGCGCGGCGCGCTCCTCGGCCTGGCCCGCGAGGCCAACGTCACCGGCTGGTGGCACAGTTACGGCGACGTCCTCCCCGGCTGGTTCCCCACCTACATCGGCCTCGAAGGCGCCGCCTCCCTCATCCGGGTCTACGAGGTCCAGTTCGTCCACGGCCTGCTGCAGACCGAGGCGTACGCACAGGCGGTCGTCACCCGGGGCATGCCCGAGGCCTCGCCCGCCGAGATCGACCGGCGCGTCGCGCTCCGCCTGGAGCGGCAGAAGGTCCTCGTCTCCGAGCGGGCCCCGCAGTTCCACGCCGTGCTCGACGAGGCCGCGCTGCGCCGCCCGTACGGCGACCGGGCCGTCATGCGCGAGCAGTTGAAGCACCTGATCGAGATCTCCGAGCACCCCGGCGTCACCCTCCAGGTCATGCCCTTCAGCTTCGGCGGCCACGCGGGCGAGAGCGGCGCGTTCACGATGCTGAGCTTCCCCGAGTCCGACCTCTCCGACATCGTCTACCTGGAGCAGCTCACCAGCGCCCTCTACCTCGACAAGCGCGAGGAGGTCGCCCAGTACCAGCGGGTGATGGAGCGCCTCCAGAAGGACAGTCCCGATCCGGCCGAAAGTCGCGATCTCCTCCGGGGCCTCCTTCAACTCTCCTGACACATCAGTACGATGACGGAACATCAGTGGTTGGTTCCGGAGTCAAGGGGTCTCGATCCATGTCGCACTTCACCGAACTGGCGAGCCAGTACATCGACGGCGAGTGGAAGCCGGGCAGCGGCTCGTGGGACATCATCGACTTCAACCCGTACACCGGGGAGAAGCTCGCCGAGATCACCGTCGCCACCGCCGACGAGGTGGACCGGGCCTACCGCGCCGCGGAGCGCGCCCAGGTGGAGTGGGCGGAGACCAACCCGTACACCCGCCGGCTCGTCTTCGAGCGCGCGCTGCGGATCGTCGAGGACCGCGAGGAGGAGCTCGCCGAGACGATCGTCGCCGAGCTCGGCGGCACCCGCCTCAAGGCCGCCTTCGAGCTGCACCTGGCCAAGGAGTTCCTGCGCGAGGCGATCCAGCTGGCGCTGCGCGCCGAGGGCCGCATCCTGCCGTCGCCGGTCGACGGCAAGGAGAACCGCGTCTACCGCGTGCCGGTCGGGGTCGTCGGCGTCATATCCCCCTTCAACTTCCCCTTCCTCCTCTCGATCAAGTCGGTGGCGCCCGCGCTCGCCCTCGGCAACGCGGTGGTCCTCAAGCCGCACCAGAACACCCCGATCTGCGGCGGCACGCTCGTCGCGAAGGTCCTGGAGGAGGCCGGGCTCCCGGCCGGCCTGCTGAACGTCGTCGTCACCGACATCGCCGAGATCGGCGACGCGCTCCTGACCCACCCGGTCCCGAAGGTCATCTCCTTCACCGGCTCCGACAAGGTCGGCCGTCACGTGGCCACGGTCTGCGCGCAGAACTTCAAGCAGTCCGTCCTCGAACTCGGCGGCAACAGCGCGCTGATCGTCCTCGACGACGCCGACGTGGACTACGCGGTCGACGCGGCCGTCTTCAGCCGCTTCGTGCACCAGGGCCAGGTCTGCATGGCCGCCAACCGCATCCTGGTGGACCGGACGCTCGCGGAGGAGTTCACCGAGAAGTTCGTGGCGAAGGTCAGGACCCTGCGCGTCGGCGACCCGGCCGACCCCGCCACGCACATCGGCCCGCTCATCAACTCCCAGCAGGCGGACGCCGTCTCGGCGCTCGTCGAGCAGACGGTGGCGGCCGGCGCGACGGCCCTCCTGCACGGCACCGTCGAGGGCAACCTCGTCTCCCCGTCCGTCCTGACCGACATCGCGGCCGACTCCCCGGTCCTGAGCCAGGAGATCTTCGGCCCGGTCGCGCTCCTCGTGCCCTTCGACGGCGAGGAGGAGGCGGTGCGGATCGCGAACGACACGCCGTACGGGCTGAGCGGCGCCGTCCACACCGGCGACGTCGAGCGGGGCGTACGGGTCGCCCGGCGCATCCACACCGGCATGATCCACATCAACGACGGCACCGTGCACGACGAGCCGATCGTGCCCTTCGGCGGCGAGAAGCACTCGGGCATCGGGCGGCTGAACG
Organism: Streptomyces sp. NPDC020807; assembly: GCF_040641575.1. Taxonomy (NCBI): domain Bacteria; kingdom Bacillati; phylum Actinomycetota; class Actinomycetes; order Kitasatosporales; family Streptomycetaceae; genus Streptomyces; species Streptomyces sp. NPDC020807. Next base: position 79,614 of record NZ_JBFADU010000028.1, on the reverse strand, counting down.
GCGACGCGATGGTGGACGCGTTCACCACCCAGAAGTGGATCTCGATCCAGCACGGCCGGAGTCGTTTCCCCTTCTAGGACAGCATCTGTCCTACTTCTTCCGTAGCGTGGTCGGTGTCGGAAAGCACGGCAACACCGCACGGATCACGCTACGGAAGGCGGACATCATGGTCGCTCTCGTTCCCACCGAGGCCCACGGCGACGAGCGCGGCGCGCTCCTCAACTTCATCGAGGCCCAGCGCGCCGCGATCCGCCGCTCCCTCCTCGGCCTGACCGAGGAGCAGGCGGCGAGCCGCCCCAGCGCCAGCGAGCTGACCCTGTCCGGGCTGCTCAAGCACGTCGCCGAGGTCGAGCTGAACTGGCTGCGCCTCGCCCAGCAGCGGCCGAACGAGAAGCAGCGCTCCCAGGAGACCTGGGCCGACGGCTTCCGCCTCGTCGGCGACGAGACGATCCCCGAGATCGTCGACTTCTGGGCGCGCGTGGCGAAGGAGACGGAGGAGTTCGTCCGCTCGGTGCCGAGCCTCGACGACACGTTCCCGCTGCCGGAGGCCCCCTGGTTCCCGAAGGACGGCCGGGTGTCGGTCCGCTGGATGCTGCTCCACCTGGTGCAGGAGGCGGGACGGCACGCCGGGCACGCGGACGTCATCCGCGAGTCCCTGGACGGCAAGGTCTCCTTCGCGCTGATCGCGGAGGAGCAGGGCCGCTGACCCGGGCGGGACCCGGCGGGGCCGGACCCGGACCCGTACTCTGGTCAAAATCGACCAGGGCGTGGGGCCACGGAGGTACGCGGGATGTCGGCGATCCGCCTGCTCGTCCTGGGCGCGGTGAAGCAGCACGGCCGCGCCCACGGCTACCAGGTGCGCGGCGACCTCGAGTACTGGGGCGCGCACGAGTGGTCCCACGCCAAGCCCGGGTCGATCTACCACGCGCTCAAGCAGCTGGCGAAGCAGGGGTTCCTGCGCGCCCACGAGAGCGCGCCGAGCACGGCCGGCGGGCCGCCGCGCGTCGAGTACGAGCTGACCGCGCGGGGCCGCGAGGAGTACTTCGCGCTGCTCCGCGAGGCGCTGACGACGTACGACCAGGGGCGGGACGTCCTCTCGGCGGGCATCGGCTTCATCGTGGACCTGCCGAGGGCGGAGGCGGTGGAGCTGCTGCGCCGCCGGGTGGCCGCGCTGGAGGCGTGGCGGGCGACGGTCACCGAGGAGTACACGCCGGAGGGCGGGCTCGAACAGCTCGGCCACATCGGCGAGATCATGCACTTCTGGACCCACTCGGCGGACGCGGCCAGGGAGTGGACGCTCGGTCTGATCGGACGGATCGAGGCGGGGGCGTACGCCTTCGCGGGCGAGGGCGAGCCCTTCGTGGGCGTCCTCGAAAAGTAGCCGCACGGTGCTGGGAACCCGCCGGGGCGGGCGGTCTACTGAAGGTCGCGGCGCGCGCCGCGGAAGGGGGACCGTCCGATGCGCACCAGACCTGTGCGACCGTTCGCCGCCGCCGTCGTGGCGGCTCTGGCCTTTTCCGTACTGGCCGGGTGCACCGGGAGCCCCGACCGCCCCGCGGAAGCCACCGAAGGCCCACCCTCCCCACCCCCACCCGTGCGGCTCACCGCCCCGCCCGCGATCCCTTCCCAGCCGGGGCTGCCGGGGCGGGCCCACCAGCCGGTGTTCGCGCGCGACGGCAGCGGGTTCGCCCTGCTCGCGGACTGCGTGACCGACCCCTCGGCACCGGAGAACGGTTTCTGCCGCCCGTACGTGGCGGTCCTCGACGCCGGCGCGAAGGAGTGGGTGGCCCGGCGCTCGCCGCTGGCCGAGACGCGCGGGACCGAGGGCGTCTCCGCCCACCTGCTGCCGCTGGGCCCCGGGCGGGCGCTGATCGAGGACTTCTCCGCCGAACCGGGGACGCGGACCTGGTTCACCCGCGACGGCGGCCGCAACTGGCGCCGCGGGGACACCCGTACGGTCGGCACGACCCCGGACATCCCGGCGGACGGGGTGCTCGCCACCGACTGCGCGGAGCCCGCCGGATCCGTACCCGACGACTGCGCGCGGCAGCGGCTCGTCGTCGTCTCGCCGGTGGACGGGCGGCGGCGGGCGCTGGCCCGGGTGCCGTCCCTCGGCGCGTTCCCGGCCCCGGCGCCGCTGCCGGAGCCGGACGGGTCGTGGTGGGTCTCGGGGGCCGACCCGCGCACCGGCCGGGCGGCGGTCGCCGTCTCCCGGGACGCGGGCCGCAGCTGGCGGGTGAGCGCGCTGCCGAGTCCGGCCGCGGGGCCCGGACGGTACACGGCGGTGGTGGTCGGTCAGTCCGCCGTCTACGCGGCGGAGATGGGGGAGCTGAGCGAGGGGAAGGAGATCCTGAACTCGATGCGGGCCCTGCACCGCTCCGTCGACGGGGGCCGGACCTGGCGGCGGATGTGGACCACGGGGGCGACGCGGGAGCCCCGGTCCCTCGTCGGTCTCCCGGTCCCGGGGCCCGGCGGCCGGGTGGAGATCGCCTCGATGTTCTCCGGTTTCCGGAGCGTGGACGGCGGGCGGACCTTCGTCGAGCTGGACGACGGGACGGCGTACGTCCGGCGCACCGCCCTCGGCCTGCTGCGGGAGGACCTCCCGTGCCAGTTCGAGATCACCCGGGACGGGGTGCGGTGGTCGCGGTTCCTCCTCGCCTGCGGCGAGGAGGGCGCGGCCGGCACGGACGGCGACGGGACTCAGTGATGGAACGAGGTCGCCTTGTCCCTGTCGTGGGTGAAGGGGTGGGGCTGGCTCCGCAGTTCGGGCAGGAGCCGGTGCAGGTCCTCGACGAGGAGCTCGGCGAGGTCGGCGGAGAAGCCGTTGCGGCAGACGATCCGGAGGACGGAGAGGTCCTCGCGGTTGGCGGGGAAGGTGTAGGCGGGGACGAGCCAGCCGTGCTCGCGCAGCCGTCGTGACACGTCGAAGACGTCGTAGTTCGTCACGTCGGGGGCGGTGGTGAAGGCGAAGACGGGCAGTTCGTCGCCGCGGGTGAGGAGGCGGAAGTCGCCCATGGCCTCGATGCGTTCGGCCAGGCCCCGGGCGATGCTCCGGGAGGTCTGCTGGACGGCGCGGTAGCCCTCGCGGCCGAGCCTGAGGAAGGTGTAGTACTGCGCGACGACCTGGGCGCCCGGGCGGGAGAAGTTGAGGGCGAAGGTGGGCATGTCGCCGCCGAGGTAGTTCACCCGGAAGACGAGCTCCTCGGGGAGTTCGGCGGGGGAGCGCCACAGGACCCAGCCGACGCCCGGGTAGACGAGGCCGTACTTGTGGCCGGAGGTGTTGACGGAGGAGACCCGGGGGAGCCGGAAGTCCCAGACGAGCTCCTCGTCGAGGAAGGGGGCGACCATGGCGCCGGAGGCCCCGTCGACGTGGACGGGGATGTCGAGTCCGGTGCGTTCCTGGAGGGCGTCGAGGGCGGCGCAGATCTCGGCGACGGGTTCGTAGGAGCCGTCGAAGGTGGAGCCGAGGACGGCGACCACGCCGATGGTGTTCTCGTCGCAGAGGGCGGCGGCGGACTCGGCGTCCATGTGGAAGCGGTCGCCGTCCATGGGGACGAGCCGGGGCTCGACCTCCCAGAACTCGCAGAACTTCTCCCAGCAGACCTGGACGTTGATCCCCATGACCAGGTTGGGGCGGGCGGTGGACGGGTAGCGGTCGGCGTTCCGCTTCGCCCAGCGCCGCTTGAGGGCGAGACCGGCGAGCATGCCCGCCTCGCTGGAGCCGGTGGTGGAGCAGCCGACGGCGGTGGCCGGGTCCGGGGCGTTCCACAGCTGGGCGAGTATGGCGACGCAGCGGCGCTCCAGCTCGGCGGTGCGCGGGTACTCGTCCTTGTCGATCATGTTCTTGTCGCGGCACTCGCTCATGAGGACACCGGCCTGGGGCTCCATCCAGGTGGTGACGAAGGTGGCGAGGTTGAGCCGGGAGTTCCCGTCGAGCATCAGTTCGTCGTGGACGAGCTGGTACGCGCTCATCGGCGGCATCGGCCCCTCGGGGAGCCGGTGGTGCGGTGGGGCCTCGGTCATGCCGCCGACCGGGTCGGCCACCCCGTAGAAGGGGTTGAGCGCGAGGCGGCGCTCGGGCTCGGAGGGGGAGGCGGCGGGACCCTGGTGCAGCGGGGGCATGGGGAGGTTCCTTCCTCGGCGGGACGGGGGGAGGGGGAGGCGGGCTCAGCGCATGGCCTTGCCCTCGTGGTCGAGTTCGAGCTGCGGACGGCCGGTGACGATCAGCCAGGCCGGGAGGGAGGCGACGCAGAGCAGCGCGATCATCGCGGGGGAGGCGGCGATGACGGCGGCGGTGAAGAGGCTGATCCAGCCCTGCCGGGTGGTGGCGAGGAGGAAGCCGAGGACGGCGGAGGAGACGGCGACGGCCGGGTGGACCTCGGTGACGAGGGCCTGGGCGAGGAGGCCGAAGGCGGCACCGGCGAAGACGGCGGGGAAGATCCGGCCGCCCCGGAAGCCGCAGGAGGCGGCGACGACGAGGGCGAGGAGCTTCACGGCGGCGAACTTCGCCAGCTCGCCGGAGGACCAGCCGCCGGCGCCCTCGGCGAGCTCCTTCATCTGCTCCAGGCCCTTGAAGAGGGTCAGCGGCCCGCCGAGGGCGCCGAGGAGGCCGAGGACGAGGCCGCCGAGCGGCAGCATCAGCATCGGGTGGCGCAGTCGGTGGAAGGCCCCGTGGACGTACGGGAAGAGGTAGCCGGCGACGAGGCCGAAGGCGGCCGCGGCGGCGGCGATGACGACGGCGGCGAGGAGGTCGCCGAAGCCCGGGGAGTCCAGCACCGGCAGCCCCAGGTCGAAGCTGGGCTCCGCGAGCAGCTGGGTGGTCACCGCGCCGGCGCCGGCGGCCACGAGCGGGGCGAACATCCGGTCCCAGAGCGAGCCGCGGCCCGGCTGGCCCGCCAGGGCCTCGGAGAGCACGAGGGCGGCGGCAACCGGCGTACCGAAGAGGGCGCCGATGGTGGCGGCCGAGGCGAGGGAGACCCAGACGGCGCCGGGCAGCGAGGGCTGGGCCTTGCGGCCGAGCCAGTACGCGAGGGCGATGTTCGCCGCGATGATCGGGTTCTCGGGGCCGAGGCTGACGCCGCCGGCGAGGGTGAGCGTGCTCGCGAGGAGCAGGCCGGGGACGACGGCGGGGGCGAGCGGCGCGCCGCCGAGCCCCTCCGAGGCCGGGTCGGGTCCGGCGTGGCCGGGGACCTTCCAGATGACGAGCCCCACGGCGATGCCGCTCGCCGTGAGCATGGCGATCATCCAGAGGGAGGAGTACCCGCCGATGCCGAGGGCGTCGGGCAGGTCGTGCCAGAGGACGTCCTGGAACTCCTCCGAGAGGTAGCTGATGCCGATGAAGAGCAGGCTCGCCGCGACACCGACCACGAGCGCGGGCAGGACCTGCGGGAGCAGGACACGGACGGGGGCCTCGACGGGGGAGGACGACGGCGCGGGCGGAGCATGATCAGTGGCCACCGCCCCACCATAAGTGAGCAAAAGCCGTGCAACATCCTGAAAGGGACAGGCCGGGCGCGTCGTCCGCCCGGCCCGTCCGCGACCCTCACCTCAGGCGCCCGGCACGGCCCCCGCCTCAGGCACGTGAGGTCAGGCGCGCGGCGCGATGACCACCGCGGTGCCGTACGCGCACACCTCCGTACCGACGTCGGCCGCCTCCGTCACGTCGAAGCGGAACATCAGCACCGCGTTCGCCCCGCGCGCCCGCGCCTGCTCCACCAGCCGCTGCATCGCCTGGTTCCGGGTCTCCACCAGGGTCTTCGTCAGCCCCTTCAGCTCGCCGCCGATCATCGACTTCAGCCCCGCCCCGATCTGGCTGCCCAGATGCCGGGAGCGCACGGTGAGCCCGAAGACCTCACCGATGACCTGCCGGACCTCGTAGCCCGGCACGTCGTTCGTCGTCACGACCAGTACGTCGGACTGCGGCACCTGGCCGCCTCCGTACTCCTCGATGCCCATCGGTACGCACCTCCTGACCCCCCACCCTCGGGCCGGTCCGGACTTCCCGCATCCCGTGGACGCCGACTGGAACCGCTCGCGTCCGCCTCACGTTGATAGCTTGGGGCAGCCGTCCCCCCGCCCCACGCCCCCACCGAACCGCAGGAGCCCGGAACCCGTGAACACGCTTGCCCTCGGACCGAGCTGGCTCGACCCGGACAACCTGATCGGGACCTTTGGTCTGATCGGTGTCCTCGTCATCGTCTTCGCCGAGTCCGGACTCCTCATCGGCTTCTTCCTGCCCGGCGACTCGCTGCTCTTCACCACCGGCCTCCTGGTCACCACCGGCAAGATCGACACCCCGCTGTGGCTCGTGTGCACGCTCGTCGTCGCCGCCGCGGTCATCGGCGACCAGGTCGGCTACCTCTTCGGCCGCAAGGTCGGGCCCGCGCTCTTCAAGCGCCCCGACTCCAAGCTCTTCAAGCAGGAGAACGTCGAGAAGGCCCACGCCTTCTTCGAGAAGCACGGCCCGAAGTCGCTCATCCTCGCCCGCTTCGTCCCCATCGTCCGGACGTTCACGCCGATCATCGCCGGCGTCAGCAGGATGAACTACCGCTCGTTCATCATCTTCAACGTGATCGGCGGCGTGCTCTGGGGCGCCGGCGTCACCCTCCTCGGCGCCTCCCTCGGCAACGTCGACTTCGTGCACAAGCACATCGAGGCGATCCTCGTCGGCATCGTCCTCGTCTCGGTCATCCCCGTCGCGATCGAACTGCTCCGCGCCCGCTCGCAGGCGAAGAAGAACCCGCCGGTCCAGGACGGCGACCACGACGGCCCCGGCACCCCGAACCCGCCGGCGACCCGCGGCCGCCACGCCAAGCGCTGACCCACCGCCGCACCAGGGGCTTCCGGCAGGGCCGTACAGGTCCCGCTAGAAGCCCCTGGTGCGCTTCGCGGACCTGCGGGCCGCGCCCGCGCCCGGGGCCTGGATGAAGAACCGGGCCAGCTCGCTCCCCAGGTTCACCCCGATCGCGATGGCCAGCGCCAGCGCCGCCGCCTTCGCCAGCGACGCGAAGCCCTGGTCCGTGTTGTTCTGCGCGATGGCGAGCACCCCGAAGTACGTCGCCGAACCCGGCAGCAGCGGACCGATCGCCGCCGTCACGTACGGCAGCGACGAGGTGTGCAGATGCCGGGCGATCAGCTGCCCGAAGAGGCCCACCAGCCCCGCCGCCACGGCCGTCGCCATCACCGTCGACCCCTGCGCCGTCACCGCGATCGACGCGTAGACCACCCAGGCGACCCCGCCGTTCAGCGTCGCGAAGACCACCGTCGCCCGCGACTGCTGCAGCAGGATCGCGAAGGTCGCGCACAGCACCATCGACGCCAGGATCTGCGTCACCGGCCGCTCCACCGGCCGCAGCGCCCCCTCCGGATTCAGCTGCGCGTCGAACTGCACCGCGACGTACAGCACCGAGAGCACGCCCACCACGATCGCGACGAAGAAGTACGCGACCTCCAGGAGCCGCGCCGAGGCCGTGATGTAGAAGCCGGTCAGGCCGTCCTGCACGGCCGCGACGAGCGCCCGCCCCGGGATCAGCGCGAACAGGCCACCGGTGATCACCGCCGAGGGCCGCAGGTCCGAGTGGAACAGCGTCAGGAGCACGCCCATCGCCGCCGGCGGCATCGCCGCCACCAGGAACTGGTAGAACTCCGGCAGCCCGCGCCCCGCGCACAACCACGCCAGCCGGTCGCCGAGCACCGCGCCGAGCGCCGCCACCAGGAAGACCGTCGCCCCGCCGCCGAGCAGCACCGAGGCCGCGCCCGCGAGGATGCCCGCCGCCGTCGTGAGGACCCACCCCGGGTACGGGTGCCGGTTGCGCCGGATCTCCGCGAGCCGCCGGTACGCCTCCTCCGGCGACACCTCCTGCTCCGGGTCGTTGATGTCGGCGAGCAGCGTGTAGACCGCCGCCAGGCGCGTGTAGTCGGTGCCCCGCCGCCGTACCGTCCGGTTCGCCGTGATCGGGTCGTCGACCAGCGACGGCTGGTACGTCACGGACAACAGCGTGAACGTCACCGTCGGCTCGACCCGGTCCAGCCCGTACGAGCGGCAGATCGCGAACATCGCCGCCTCGACGTCCTCCGCGCCCTCCCCGCCCGCGAGCAGCAGCTCGCCGATGCGCAGGGTCAGGTCGAGGACACGCGGCACCGAGGGCCCCGACTCGTCCTCCTTGCGCGGCGCCTCCGGCACCGGCCGGTCGTGCACCGGCAGCCGCAGCATGGTCCGCATCCGGTCCTGCCAGGGCGCGTCCTGCGACATCCGCACCATCGGCACGCCGAAGGCCGGGGTGAAGGCGGGAGGGGAGCTCTTCGCCGGAGCCGCCGACCTACCGGCGGGCGGCGCGAACGCCGAACCCCCGGGCTCGGCCGGCGGCTCCGCGGTGAACCCCTCGGGAAGCGCGAACTCGGAGGTCGGGTGCTCCTCCTCCGGCGGCGCGGGCTGCTCGACCCCGGCCGGCGGGACGAACGCGCTCCGCGCCTCGTCCGACTGCGGCTTCCGGTCCTCAGGAGCGCCGTCCTCCGGCTCCGCCACCACTGTGCCCGCCTCGTCCCCAGGGAATCGTGGATTCCAGTATGAAGGTGCGACAGATGTGCGGAAGTGGCGCACCCCCGAATGCGAAAGGCGGTGCACCCCGAAGGGTGCACCGCCTGTCACGAGCGGCTCAGCGGCCGCCCGAGGGAGGCTCAGCGGTCGCCCGAGGGAGGCTCAGCGGCCTCCCGAGGGGGCTCAGTGGCCGCCCTGCTCCTTCAGACGCGCGAAGGAGCGCTCGATCTCGGCCTCGGCCTCGGCGCGGCCGACCCAGTCGGCGCCCTCGACGGACTTGCCCGGCTCCAGGTCCTTGTAGACCTCGAAGAAGTGCTGGATCTCCAGGCGGTCGAACTCCGACACGTGGTGGATGTCGCGCAGGTGCTCCATGCGCGGGTCCGTCGCCGGGACGCAGAGCAGCTTGTCGTCGCCGCCGGCCTCGTCCGTCATGCGGAACATGCCGATGGCGCGGCACTTGATGAGGCAGCCCGGGAAGGTCGGCTCGTCGAGGATGACCAGCGCGTCCAGCGGGTCGCCGTCCTCGCCGAGGGTGTTCTCGACGTAGCCGTAGTCGGTCGGGTAGGCCGTCGACGTGAAGAGGCGACGGTCAAGACGGATACGACCGGTCTCGTGGTCGACCTCGTACTTGTTGCGGGATCCCTTGGGGATCTCGATGAGAACGTCGAACTCCACGGGTGGCTCCTCCTGAATCAACACAAGTGAATGCTCGCGACGGCGCGCGGTGGTTAAGTGTCCCTCACGCACGGGTGTGATCGCGAAAGGGGCTGGTCATCACATGCCAGAGCCGAGAGCGTGGCAGTTCACGGCGGGTTCCGCCGCCCTCGGACTCGTCCTGGCCACCGCGGCGGTGACCGCGTCCGGACCGTGGGACGGGGGTCAGCGTACGGCGGAGCGGGCCCGCGCCGCCGCCCCCTCGGCGGGTGTGACGCGTCACGCACCGACCCCGGCCGCCGCCCCGCCCCGGCCCGCCGCGCCCGCCCCGGCCCCGAGCGCCCCCGGCGTCCTGCGCGCCCTCGCGGCCCCGGACGCCACCGCCCTCCCCCCGACCGGGACGACGACCGGGACGACGACCGGCCCGTCGACCGGCCCCTCCCGCACGCCCGCCACCCGTCCGGCCGATCTCGCCGCCACCCTCGTGCCGCTCCTCGCCGACCCCGGCCTCGGCTCCCTCCGCACCGCCTCCGTCGTCGACACCGCCACCGGCACCCAGCTCTTCGGCGAGGGCGCCGGAACCCCGATGACCCCCGCCTCCACCGTCAAGATCGCCACCGTCGCCGCCGCCCTCTCCGCCCTCGGCCCCGACCACCGCATCCCCACGACGGTCACCGCCACCCCCGACGGCCGCACTGTCACCCTCGTCGGCGGCGGCGACCCCACCCTCGACCCGGCCCGCCTGAAGTCCCTCGCGAGCGACACCGCCCGCGCCCTGAAGAAGCGCGGCCACACCTCCGTACGCCTCGCCTACGACACACACCTCTACAGCGGGCCGACCGTCCACCCCATCGGCCCCAACGAGAACCTCGCGCCCGTCACCGCCCTCATGACCGGCGAAGGCCGCCTCGACGGCAGCCGCAGCGGCCCCGCCCCGCGCACCGCCGACCCCGCCGGCGACACGGCCACCGCCTTCGCCGACCTCCTCAAGGCCGCCGGCATCACACTCACCGGAGCCCCGGCCCCCGCCCCGAACGCTCCGCCGAAGGCCGCCACGCCCGCGAAGGACGCCGCTCTCGCCCGTACGCACTCCGAGCCCCTCGCCGACCTCGCCGAGCGCACCCTCACCCACAGCGACAACGACCTCGCCGAGGCCCTCGCCCGGCAGACCGCCCTCGCCCGGAAACAGCCCGCGAGCTTCGACGGCGCGGCCAAGGCCGTACGGGACGAACTCGCCGGCCTCGGACTGCCCCTCGCCGGAGCCCGCTTCGCCGACGGCAGCGGGCTCGACCGCCGCGACCGCGTCTCCGCGGCCCTCCTCACCGGCCTGCTCACCCGCGCCGCCGACCCGGCACGCCCGGCCCTCCGCCCCGTCCTCACCGGCCTGCCCGTCGGCGGCTTCACCGGCACCCTCGCCGGCCGCTTCGGCACCGCCCCCGCGGGCGCCGGACTCGTCCGCGCCAAGACCGGCACGCTCACCGGCGTCAACACCCTCGCCGGCACCGTCGTCACCGCCGACGGCCGCCTCCTCGCCTTCGCCTTCCTCGCAGGCCGCACCGTCTCCCCGTACGAGGCCCAGCCCGCCCTCGACCGCCTCTCCGCCGCCCTCACCGGCCGCTCCTGACCCCGCCCGCCCCCCCGCCCCGCAGGAGGACGAGCGGCCCGAACCAGCCCCGAACAGGCGCGGAGCCCGTACGGTTGACGCATGACGAGCATCGGTGGCGCAGGCACATCCGGGATGGTCGACTGGAACCTCGCGGTCGCGACCGCGACCCGCCTCGTGCGGCCCGGACCCGAAGTCAGCCGCGACGAGGCCCGCGAGGTCGTCGCCGAACTCCGCAAGCACGCCAAAGCCTCCGAACGCCACGTCCGCGCCTACACCCGGATGCTCCCCGAGGGCACCGACGTCCACGACACGCCCGTCCTCGTCGTCGACCGCGCCGGATGGGTCAAGGCCAACGTCGCCGGCTTCCGCGAACTCCTCGGCCCACTCCTCGGGAAGATGCAGGAGCGCCGCTCCACCACCCCGGCCAACGCCGTCCTCGGCGCCTTCGGCGGCAAGGTCACCGGCGTCGAACTCGGCATGCTCCTGTCCTTCCTCGCCTCCCGCATCCTCGGCCAGTACGAGACCTTCGCCCCCGCCACCCGCGACCTCCCCGGGAGCGCGGAGGGCGGCGGCCGACTCCTCCTCGTCGCACCCAACATCGTCCACGTCGAACGCGAACTGGAGGTCTCCCCCCACGACTTCCGGCTCTGGGTCTGCCTCCACGAGGAGACCCACCGCACCCAGTTCACCGCCGTCCCCTGGCTCCGCGACCACCTCCAGGGCGAGATCCAGTCATTCCTGGCCGCCACGGACGTCGACCCCGGCACCTTCGTCGAACGGCTCCGCGAGGCCGCCCAGGCCCTCGCGGGCGGCCGCCCCGAGGGCGAGGCGGACGAGCCCTCCCCCTCCCTCGTCGAGATCGTCCAGACCCCCGAACAGCGCGAGATCCTCGGCCGCCTCACCGCCGTGATGTCCCTGCTCGAAGGCCACGCCGACCACGTCATGGACGGCGTCGGCCCCGACGTCGTCCCCTCCGTCGCCGAGATCCGCGAGAAGTTCCAGCAGCGCAGGGCACGCGGCGCCTCCCGCCTCGACCTCGCCCTGCGCAAGCTCCTCGGCCTCGACGCCAAGCTCCGCCAGTACCGCGACGGCGAGCGCTTCGTCCGCGCCGTCGTCGACCAGGTCGGGATGGACGGCTTCAACCGCGTGTGGACCTCGCCCAACACGCTCCCGACCAAGTCCGAGATCGCCGCCCCGGCCGACTGGATCGCGCGGGTGCACCGTAGGGCAGACTCGTGAGACGGATGCGCCGGACGACGTAGGAACGCCACCGGAACCCCCGCCAATCACCCGTCCGAGGGACCCTGGGCGAGGGGTGGGCCGTGCAATGCTCGGGTAAGGGGCGGGTTTCTGTCACCATCGACGCACTCTGAGTGACCGACTGAGTGACCGAACCCCCTGTTCCGACCGTTAAGACACCGACCGAGGCACCCCACCCCATCACGAAGGGCACCGGACATGGGTCCCCATCCTGCGGTCGCGGCGATACGCCTGGCGGTCCGCCGCGTACTCCACGACGTCCTCACCGAACACACCGCCGCGCTCGCCGCGGGCCACTCGGCGACCGAAGAGCCACTCGTCCTCGTCGCGTGCTCCGGAGGCGCCGACTCGATGGCGCTCGCCTCCGCCCTCGCCTTCGAGACCCGCAAGCTCCCCGTGCGCGCCGGCGGCATCACCGTCGACCACGGCCTCCAGGAAGGCTCCGACACCCGGGCCGCCGAGGTCGCCGCCCGCATGACCGCCCTCGGCCTCACCCCCGTCGAGGCCGTCAGCGTCACCGTCGGCCGCGAAGGCGGGCCCGAAGCGGCCGCCCGCGACGCGCGGTACACCGCGCTCGACGCCGCCGCCGAACGCCACGGCGCCGCCGCGATCCTCCTCGGCCACACCCGCGACGACCAGGCGGAGACCGTCCTCCTCGGCCTCGCCCGGGGCTCCGGCATCCGCTCCCTCTCCGGCATGGCCGCCATCTCCGGCGCCTCCGGCCGCTACCGCCGCCCCTTCCTCCAGCTCGACCGCCAGACCGTCCGCAAGGCCTGCATCGCGCAGGAGCTCGCCGTCTGGGACGACCCCCACAACAGCGACCCCGCCTACACCCGCTCCCGCCTCCGCCACGAAGGCCTCCCCGCCCTGGAGAAGGCCCTCGGCAAGGGAGTCGTCGAAGCCCTCGCCCGAACGGCCCAACTCTCCCGGGACGACGCCGACGCCCTCGACACCTGGGCCGCCGACGCCGAGACCGCCGTACGCGACGAGGCGGGCGCCCTGGAGTGCGACAAGCTCCACGGCCTGCCCCCCGCCGTACGCCGCCGCGTCCTGCGCCGCGCCGTCATCGCCGAGGGCGCCCCGGCCGGTTCCCTCTTCGCCCGGCACATCGAGGAAGTGGACCGTCTCATCACCGGCTGGCGCGGCCAAGGGGCCATCAACCTGCCCGGACGGGTGGAAGCCCGCCGCCAGGGTGGCAGACTGGTCATCCGGCAAGGCTGACGAACGCTGCAACGAAAGTGACCCGGGTGAACGAGAAGGACATGGGCACCGACCTCCAGTCGGTGCTCATCACCAAGGAAGAGATCGACGCCAAGCTGGCTGAGCTGGCCGCGAAGATCGACGCGGAATACGCGGGCAAGGACCTGCTCATCGTCGGCGTCCTCAAGGGCGCCGTGATGGTGATGGCGGATCTGGCTCGCGCCCTTTCCACCCCGGTCACCATGGACTGGATGGCCGTCTCCTCGTACGGCGCGGGCACCCAGTCCTCGGGCGTCGTCCGCATCCTCAAGGACCTCGACACCGACATCAAGGGCAAGCACGTCCTGATCGTCGAGGACATCATCGACTCCGGCCTGACGCTGTCCTGGCTCCTGTCGAACCTCGGCTCCCGCGAGCCCGCCTCCCTCGAGGTGTGCACCCTGCTGCGGAAGCCCGAGGCCGCCAAGGTCGCCATCGACGTCAAGTGGATCGGCTTCGACATCCCCAACGAGTTCGTCGTCGGCTACGGCCTCGACTACGCCGAGAAGTACCGGAACCTTCCGTTCGTCGGCACGCTCGCCCCGCACGTCTACGGCGGCTGACAACCCCGCCGGTATTCCTCTCGTACGGGGAACCCGCACCGCCTTCCCCCCGTTGAACCACGGGAAGGCGGTCGCGGGCGACGATGCTGAGGTACCGTCCGAAGAACAGCTTTTTCACATAGCAGCTCTCACAGCAGCATTTTCCTACGGGCAGGAGGGACGGGGCGTTCTCGCTCCGTATGGATGGACGTGAAGCGATACTTCCGTGGGCCGGTCATGTGGATCGTGCTGGCCGTCCTCGCCGTGGTCGTGCTGATGCAGGTCGTCGGCTCGTCCGAGGGCTACAAGACGGTGGACACCGGCCAGGTCGTCCAGGCGATCGACAAGAACCAGGTCAAGCAGGCAAAGATCACCACCGGCGACGACGCGATCGTCAAGATCGAACTCTCCGGTGACACCAAGATCGACGGCAGCAGCAAGGTCCAGGCCAGCTACATCGGCAGCCAGGGTGTGGACATTGCCGACAAGCTGCAGCAGAAGTTCGAGGCCGGGCAGATCGAGAAGGGCTACACCGTCTCCCCGACGAAGCAGTCGCCCCTCGTCTCGATCCTGCTCTCGCTCCTCCCCTTCGTCCTCATCGTGGTCGTCTTCCTCTTCCTGATGAACCAGATGCAGGGCGGCGGCTCCCGCGTCATGCAGTTCGGCAAGTCCAAGGCCAAGCTCATCACCAAGGACACGCCGAAGACCACGTTCGCCGACGTCGCCGGCTCGGACGAGGCCGTCGAGGAACTCCACGAGATCAAGGAGTTCCTCCAGGAGCCCGCGAAGTTCCAGGCCGTCGGCGCCAAGATCCCCAAGGGCGTACTGCTCTACGGCCCGCCCGGAACCGGCAAGACGCTCCTCGCGCGCGCCGTCGCCGGTGAGGCCGGCGTGCCGTTCTACTCGATCTCCGGCTCCGACTTCGTCGAGATGTTCGTCGGCGTCGGCGCCTCGCGCGTCCGCGACCTCTTCGAGCAGGCCAAGGCCAACGCCCCGGCCATCGTCTTCGTCGACGAGATCGACGCCGTCGGCCGCCACCGCGGCGCCGGCCTCGGCGGCGGCCACGACGAGCGCGAGCAGACGCTCAACCAGCTGCTCGTCGAGATGGACGGCTTCGACGTCAAGGGCGGGGTCATCCTCATCGCGGCGACCAACCGCCCCGACATCCTCGACCCGGCACTGCTCCGTCCCGGCCGCTTCGACCGCCAGATCGCGGTCGACCGACCGGACATGCAGGGCCGACTGGAGATCCTCAAGGTCCACCAGAAGGGCAAGCCGGTCGCCCCGGACGTCGACCTCGGCGCCGTCGCCCGCCGCACCCCCGGCTTCACCGGCGCGGACCTCTCCAACGTGCTCAACGAGGCGGCGCTCCTCACGGCCCGCAGCGACCAGAAGCTCATCGACAACAAGGCTCTGGACGAGGCGATCGACCGCGTGGTCGCGGGCCCGCAGAAGCGGACCCGGATCATGTCGGACAAGGAGAAGAAGATCACCGCGTACCACGAGGGCGGCCACGCCCTCGTCGCGGCGGCCTCGCCGAACTCCGACCCCGTCCACAAGATCACCATCCTGTCCCGCGGCCGCGCCCTGGGCTACACGATGGTCCTGCCGGACGAGGACAAGTACTCGACCACGCGCAACGAGATGCTCGACCAGCTGGCGTACATGCTGGGCGGCCGCGCCGCGGAGGAACTGGTCTTCCACGACCCGACCACCGGCGCCGCCAACGACATCGAGAAGGCCACCGCCACGGCCCGCGCGATGGTCACCCAGTACGGCATGACCGAGCGTCTCGGCGCGATCAAGTTCGGCGGCGACAACACGGAGCCGTTCCTCGGCCGCGAGATGGCGCACAGCCGCGACTACTCGGAAGAGGTCGCGGCGCTGGTCGACGAAGAGGTCAAGAAGCTCATCGAGACCGCGCACAACGAGGCGTGGGAGATCCTGGTCGAGAACCGCGACATCCTCGACAACCTGGTTCTCGCACTCCTGGAGAAGGAGACGCTGGGCAAGGAGGAGATCGCCGAGATCTTCGCCCCCATCGTCAGGCGCCCGGCCCGCCCGGCCTGGACCGGCTCCTCCCGCCGCACCCCGTCCACGCGTCCGCCGGTGCTCTCCCCCAAGGAGCTCGCCCTGACGAACAGCGCGAACGGCACGTCGACCGGTTCGACCACCCCCGTGGACACGACCAAGGGCATCGACATCGCCCCGGTCGACACCCCCGAGGACTGATCAACCGCGACACCCGGAATGGAAGCCGCGCCCCCACAGGTTTTAGCCTGTGGGGGCGCGGTTCTTCGCGCACTTCGGTTCAGACGGAACGAGGCACAGAGATGACCGACCCGGTGACGCTGGACGGCGAGGGCACTGTCGGCGAGTTCGACGAGAAGCGCGCCGAGGCCGCCGTCCGCGAGCTCCTCATCGCGGTCGGCGAGAATCCCGACCGCGAGGGTTTGCTTGAGACGCCCGCACGCGTTGCACGTGCATACAGGGAACTGCTGTCGGGGATGCGACAGGAGCCAGAGGATGTCCTGACCACGACTTTTGACCTCGGTCACGACGAGATGGTGCTCGTAAAGGACATTGAGCTCGTTTCCTTCTGTGAACATCATCTTCTCCCGTTCCACGGTGTGGCCCATGTGGGCTACATCCCGGCGGAGACGGGCAAGATCACGGGGCTCTCGAAGCTGGCCCGTCTCGTCGACGTGTTCGCCCGCCGTCCGCAGGTCCAGGAGCGGCTGACGACTCAGATCGCCGACTCGCTGATGAAGATCCTCGAAGCGCGAGGCGCGATCGTGGTCATCGAGGCGGAGCACATGTGCATGTCGGTGCGCGGCATCCGCAAGCCGGGAGCGAAGACGACGACCTCCGCGGTGCGTGGGCAACTTCGTGACGCTACTACGCGTGCCGAGGCCATGTCCCTGATATTGGCACGTTAGGGCGAACTGCCCGTCTTGATCCCTACCGTCCCTGATCAGCGGAACCGATCGCTGATCAAGGGGGCGGTATGGGGTACGGACCGACCAGCAGGATGCTGGTCAACCTGGTGGACGGCTGCACGCAGGCGAAGGACGTGGCTCCGGGCAGCGTGATGTGGACGCTGGACGGGGACCGCACGGTGCGGACGACGGTCGTGGAGGTCACTGCGGCGAAGGCGCGGGCAGCCGTCGACGTGGTCACGGACCACATGGCTTTCACCGTCAGCCCGGATCTGCTGCTGGCCACACCGGACGGCTGGACGCATGCGGGGGACGCGGAGGGCGCGACGGTCGCGTGGACCCACGCGAGGAAGCTGTGCAGGGAACGTCTGACGATCTGGCCGGGCTACGAGTTCGGATACTTCGTCGGCGCGACCTGTGCCGACGGGACCGTCGGCAAGAACTACGTGTCGCTGGTCGTGAACGACGAGGCCTTCGCGAGGCGCTACGCGACCGCTCTCACGGCCTGTACGGGCTTGTCGGCCCGCCTGGAGGCGGTGACCCGGCCGTCCGGCTACCTGAAGCGGGATCTGCCCGGCTTCCGGGTCCGTGTGGTCTCCTCGTACCTCGCCGACGCTCTGCGGCACTACGTGGGCGGGGACGCCCATCACATGCGGCAGCGCTTCCCCCGTGTGGTCCTGCGGGACGGGGAAACCTTCGACGGGTTCCTCGACGGCTATGTCGAGGGTGACGGCTGCCCCATCAAGAGCTGGAACGGACGTGTGATCGCGAGCGCCAACGTTCCCTTCCTGGCCGAGATCGCCCCGATCATCGGGGCACGGTTCACCCCGAGGCCCAAGGAGAAGGGCGTCTCGCGTCTCTGTGTGTCCGACCGCTGGGCCGACCGCGGCACCTTCACCCCCGAGCACCACCCCCTCGACCCGCCGGAATCCTCCTGGATCCAGGTCCACGAGGTCCGTCCCCGCCCCGCCCTCGGGACGAAGCCCTTCACCTTCTACGGCTATCGGCTCGCCCCGCACCCGACCTTCCTGGTGAACGGGCACCTCGTGCGCGAGTCCTGGTAGGCGGTGTCAGGCGGCGGGGGCCCGGTTCTCGCCGTTCCTGTCGTCGTCCTCCGGGAGCCTGCAGACGCGCTCCAGGAAGAGGGCCGCCGCGATGACGGCGATGCCGGCCGCGGTCGCCAGGGCCGCGTAGAGGGCCTGGTCGCGGCGGGCGGGGTTGTCCAGGGAGGAGAGGAGGTGGACGCCCGTGCCGGCGTACATGCCGGCGACGAGGGCGGCCACCAGGGCACTCGCCTGGCCGAAGACCACCGCGCGGGCCGCCATCAGCGGCTCGACGCCCTTGGCGCCGGGGCGGCGCTCGCGCTGGGCCTTGAGGCGGGCCCGGAGGGAGAGGGCGGTCGCGGTCAGGACGACCGCGATCACGGCGAGGACGATCGGCGCGGCGACCGGCACGCTGGGCAGGGTGCCGACCGAGTCCCAGAGCCGGGCGGCGCCCCAGGAGAGGACGCCCGCCGCGAGGAAGAGTCCGGTGAGCACCTTCAGCCGCAGTTCTTTCACCGGGTGTCCTTCGTGTCGTCGCGGGGGCGGTCTGGCACGAGCGTAACGACTACTCCGGGAGGCGGAGTTCCAGGTCGACACGGGGGGTGACGCCCGTCGTGCCGAGGGCGGCGAGGAGTGCGGCGACGGGGCCGTGGCCGGGGAGCTCGGCGGCCGGGTCCACGTCGTTCCAGGGGGCGAGGACGAAGGCGCGCTGGTGGGCGCGGGGGTGCGGGAGGGTGAGGACGGGGTCGTCGGAGACGACGTCCGCGTACGCCACGATGTCGACGTCGATGGTGCGGGCGCCCCAGCGCTCCTCGCGGACGCGGTGGAAGGCCTCTTCGACGGCCTGGGCGCGCTCCAGGAGGGAGGAGGGCGGCAGGGTCGTCTTCACGAGGGCGACCGCGTTGAGGTACGAGGGCTGGGTGCCCGGCTCGACGCCCCAGGGCTCCGTCTCGTACACCGGGGAGACGGCTTTGACCCGGAGGCCGGGGGTGTCGGCGAGGGCGTCGACGGCGCCCTGGAGGGTCTCCAGGCGGTTGCCGAGGTTGGAGCCGAGGGCGAGGACGGCCCAGCGGGGGTTGGAGAGCGTGGTGTCGGCGGCGTCGACGGTCGCCACGACGGACGCGGGTACGGGCTGGACGGTGGGGTCGCTCTGCGTCGGCTTCATCGTCGGCTCCGGGTGATCGTGATGGTGACGTCGTCGAAGGGCACGGTGATGGGGGCGTCCGGCTTGTGGACGACGACTTCCACCTCCTGTACCCCGGCGTGGCTGAGGCATTGCTGGGCGATGCGCTCGGCGAGGGTCTCGATGAGGTCGACGGGCTCTCCCTGGACGACGTCGACGACCTCTTCGGCGACGATGCCGTAGTGCACGGTCTTTGCCAGGTCGTCGTCGGCGGCGGCCGGACGGGTGTCCAGGCTGAGGACCAGGTCGACGATGAACGTCTGGCCCTCCTCGCGCTCCTTGGGGAAGACGCCGTGGTGGCCCCGGGCCTTGAGGCCGCGCAGCGCGACACGATCCACGCGAATCACTCCTGCTGTCGTAGTTCGGGTGGTCACGCAGCCGGTGCGGACGGCCGGGTGTCCACTGTCGAATCTACCTGCGGGGACCGACAACGCTTGCCTTCGGGGGGCCGGGGGCGGGTCAGGCCGTGGATTCGTTGCCGTCCGTGCCGGGGTTTCCTTCGGGCGTTCCGTCGGTGTCGGCGATGACGGGGGAGGCGTGGTGGGACCAGATCCGCCATCCGTCGGGTGTGTCGCGGAACACGTTGGTGGCGACGACGAGCTGGCCGACGAGGGGGCCGAGTTCGGCGCCGTCCTCGGCGGGGCCGCCGCTGAGGATGTTCTCGGTGCAGGTGACGATCGCGGTGGAGCCGGCGAGGGAGATCCGGAGGTCCGTCAGGAAGAACTGGATGTACTCCGTGTTCGCCATGATGAGGGCGTACGAGCGGAGGACCTCGCCGCGGCCGGTGAGGACGGGCCAGCCGGGGTGGACGCAGGTGATGGGGGTGGCGCCGTCGTCGAGCCAGAGGTGGGAGACGGCCTCGAAGTCGCCGCGTTCCATGGCCTCGTAGAAGGCGGTGTTGGCGGCTTCGACGGCCGCCCGGTCGGCCGCGCGCCGGTCGGAGCCGGTCATCTGGCTCCTTCGACGGCGCGGGCGACGCGCACGGCGTCGGCGGTGGCCCGTACCTCGTGGACGCGGACGGCCCAGGCGCCTTCGTGGGCGGCGATGGCGGAGACGGCGGCGGTGGCGGCGTCGCGTTCGCGGGCGGGTGGTGGGGTGGCGCCGTCGCGGGTGAGGACGTGGCCGAGGAACCGCTTCCGGGAGGCGGCGACGAGGAGGGGGCGGCCGAGCGCGCGGAGTTCGGGGAGGTGGGCGACGAGGGCGAGGTCGTGGGGGGCGAGCTTGGCGAAGCCGAGGCCGGGGTCGAGGACGATCCGCTCGGGTGCGATGCCGCCGTCGACGACGGCGTCGAGGCGGGTGCGGAGTTCCGAGACGACTTCGCCGACGACGTCCCCGTACACCGCGAGGCTGTTCATGTCCTTGCTGAAGCCGCGCCAGTGCATGACGACGAAGGGGACTTCGGCGGCGGCGACGGCGGGGATCATGGCGGGGTCGGCGAGTCCGCCGCTGACGTCGTTGACGAGGGTCGCGCCGGCCTCGACGGCGCGGGCGGCGACGGTGGCGCGCATGGTGTCGACGGAGACGGCGACGCCTTCGGCGGCGAGCTCGCGGACGACGGGGACGACGCGGCGGAGTTCTTCCTCCTCGTCGACGCGGGTGGCGCCGGGCCGGGTGGACTCGCCGCCGACGTCGACGAGGTCGGCGCCCTGGGCGACGAGGTCGATGCCGTGTTTGACGGCGGCCGTGGTGTCGAACCAGCGGCCGCCGTCGGAGAAGGAGTCGGGGGTCACGTTGACCACGCCCATGACCGCGCAGCGGTCCCACTCCGGCAGGCCCAGGGCCGTGCCCCGGTCGATCGTCGTCCTCATGCGACCAGCCTAGGGCCAAGGGGTCGGATCAGGCCGCGTGGACCTTCTCGCGCTCCGGTTCCCGGAGGGGCGCGCGGGGTGCGGCGGGCATGGGGGAGGGGATGGCGTGGGTGCAGGGGCGGGGTGCCGGGGCCGGGCGCCTGCGGGTGAAGGGGCGGGGGAGGGAGAGGGTGACGAAGCCTTCGGCGCGCATGGCGGCGAGGCCGATGCGGGGGAGGTCGCGGCTGTTGCGGTAGACGACGAAGCGGGGTTCCCAGCGTGGCCGGAACTTGGCGTTGAACTTGTAGAGCGACTCGATCTGGAACCAGCGGGACAGGAAGACGAGGAGTCCGCGCCAGACGCGCAGGACGGGGCCGGCGCCGATCTTCTCGCCGCGGGCGAGGGCGGAGCGGAACATGGCGAAGTTGAGGGAGACGCGTGCGACGCCGAGGGCGGGGGAGGCCTGGAGGGCGGCGACGATGAGGAGCTCGTTCATGCCGGGGTCGGCGGAGCGGTCGCGGCGCATGAGTTCGAGCGACATGCCGTCGGTGCCCCAGGGCACGAAGTGGATGATCGCCTTCAGGTCGCCGTAGGGGGAGTCGGTGGCGTCGGTGTCGTCGGGGGCGGCTTTGTGGGCGGTCGCTATGACCGCGTCCCCGTCGCCGGGTGCGCCGATGCGGCCGAGGGCCATGGAGAAGCCGCGTTCGGTGTCGGTGCCGCGCCAGTCGGCGGCGGCGCGGCGGACGCGTTCGAGTTCCTCCTCGTCGAGGTCGCGGACGCGTCGTACGCGGGTGGTGTAGCCGTTGCGTTCGATGCGCTTGACCATCTGGCGGACGTTGCGCATGGCGCGGCCCGAGAGGGAGAAGTCGGCGACGTCGACGATGGCCTCGTCGCCGAGTTCGAGGGCGTCGAGTCCGGTCTCGCGGGTCCAGACCTGGCCGCCGGTCTCGGAGCAGCCCATGACGGCGGGGGTCCAGGAGTGGGCCTTGGCTTCGTCCATGAAGCGTTCGATGGCGCCGGGCCAGGCCTCGACGTCGCCGATGGGGTCGCCGCTGGCGAGCATCACGCCGGAGACGACGCGGTAGCAGACGGCGGCCTTGCCGCTGGGGGAGAAGACGACGCCCTTGTCCTCGCGGAGGGCGAAGTGGCCGAGGGAGTCGCGGCCGCCGTGCTGGTCGAGGAGGGCGCGCAGCCGGGTCTCGTCGTCCTCGGTGAGCCGGGCGGCGGGGTGTTCGGGGCGGAAGGCCAGGTAGATGGTGGTGAGGGCGGTGAGCATGCCGAGGGCGCCGAGGGAGTAGCCGACGGTCCAGTCGACGCCGTTGGTGTAGGCGACGGGGCCTTCGATGCCGAGGAGTCCGTACAGGACGTGTTCGAGGCGGTCGGTGAGGCTGGGGTCGCCGACGATCCGGCGCGGGTGGGCGCTGACGACGACGAGGCCGAGGGCGATCGAGCCGGCGCCGACGACGGCGAAGTTGGCGAGGGCCCGCCAGCGGCTGCGTGGGTCGGGCAGGGCGGCGAACTGGTCGCGGTGCCGGATCAGGAGCGAGAGGAGCGCGAGGGAGAGCAGGGCGCCGCAGACGGAGTGGCGCCAGACGAACTGGGCCAGGCCGCCGAGGGGCAGCAGGACGACGGCCGCGCGCCAGGCGCGGCGCTTGTTGCGCTTGAGGCCGTGGGCGAGGAGGAGCAGGAGGACGCCGGCGCTGAGGGAGAGTGCGGCGGAGAGCGGGCCGAGGGTGCCGGGGAGGACTTCGGCGACGGCGTGCATGCGGCTGGCGCGGAAGCGGGGGAAGACGCCGGCTCCGATGTCGATGAGGCCGATGACGGTGCAGGCCGTGCCGACGAGGGCGGGGACCTTCTCGGGGCGGGGGCCGCGGAGAATCCGCCGTACCCGAACCGGAACCGATCCAGATTTGTCCTCATCTAGCGTGACAGACATGGCGTCCCGTACTCCCGTACTCCGGTGGTCTTCGATGCGCCCTCTAGGACGGCGCCGTACGGGGCCGGGTTCACTGGTTCACAGGGAAATCTCAGGAAAGAAGGCTCGGTCGTCTCATGGGGCTCACGAGTAACAAGGTCCTCGTGCTGGCGGTGGCGCTGGCCGTGGTGCTGTTCTTCGCCACGGTGTGGCTGTGGCCGCGGCTCGCGCGGCGCGGGTGGCGCGCGGTCGTGGGGCGGGTGGGGCTGCTGCTCGCGACCCAGCTGGCGCTGTTCGCGGCGATCGGCCTCGCGGCGAACCGTTCCTTCCTGTTCTACGGCTCCTGGGCGGACCTCTTCGGGCAGGAGCAGGAGATGGGCGTGGTCGTCGACCACGCGGCCGGCTCGAAGGACCTGAAGGTCGTCGGCAAGCAGCGGCTGGACGTGCCGGGCGGTGCCCGTCCGGACGTCGGCGGGCAGATACAGAAGGTCGTGATCTCGGGCGAGCGCTCCGGGATCACCTCACCGGCGTACGTCTACCTGCCGCCGGAGTACTTCCAGGAGCGGTACGCGAAGAAGCGTTTCCCCGCTTCGGTGGTCCTCACCGGCTACCCGGGCACCGCGGAAAACCTGATCAAGGGCCTCAAGTACCCGAAGACCGCCTACCTCCAGGCCAAGGAGGGGAAGATGCAGCCGATGATCCTGGTGATGCTGCGGCCGACCGTGGCGCCGCCGCGGGACACCGAGTGCGTCGACATCCCCGGCGGCCCGCAGACGGAGACCTACTTCGCCGAGGACCTGCCGAAGGCGGTCTCGGAGTCGTACCGCGTCGGGACCGAGGCCCGGAACTGGGGCTTCATGGGCAACTCGACGGGCGCGTACTGCGCGCTGAAGATCGCGCTGCACCACCCGGACCGGTTCGCCGCCGGGGCGGGCTTCTCGGCGTACTACCGGGCGGCCGAGGACGTGACGACCGGCGACCTCTTCCACGGCGACGACTCCCTGCGCAAGCGCGCGGACCTGCTGTGGAGCCTGGACCACCTGCCGCAGGGGAAGTCGTCGTTCCTGGTGACGACGTCGAAGCAGGGCGAGGGGAACCTCAGGGGCACGCTCGACTTCATCAAGAAGGTGAAGAGCCCCGCGCGGGTCTCCTCGATCACCCTGAAGAGCGGCGGCCACAACTTCACCACCTGGAACCGGGAGATCCCGCCGGGGATGGTCTGGATGAGCGGCAAGCTCACCGGGGCGTGACCGCGGGTGGGGGCGTGACCGCGGGTCGGGGCGTGACCGCGGGTCGGGGCGTGGGCCTCACTCCGCGGCGCTCGCCCGGCGCAGCGCGCGGTGGACCCCCTCGGGGGTGAGGACGCCGACGGGCCGGCCGTCCTCGCCGGTGACGGTGAGGCGGCCGTCGTCGTGCTGGAGCAGCGCGGCGAGCGCGTCCTTGAGCGAGGTCCCCAGCGGAACGGGTGCCGGGCCGCCGTCCCCGTCCGCCGTGGCCCGGTCGGGTACGGGGTCGAGGTCCGCGGCCGTGACCGGCGTGACGGCGAGCCGCTTGAGCCCCCGGTCGCTGCCGACGAAGTCCGCCACGTACGGGGTGGCGGGGGAGCCGAGCACGGTGGCCGGGGTGTCGAACTGCTCGATGCGCCCCTGCCCGTACACGGCCATGCGGTCGCCCATGCGGACGGCCTCCTCGATGTCGTGGGTGACGAGGAGGACGGTCTTGCGGACGGTCGCCTGGAGGGCGAGGAACTCGTTCTGGAGCCGCTCGCGGACGACCGGGTCGACGGCGCCGAACGGCTCGTCCATGAGGAGGACCGGCGGGTCGGCGGCGAGCGCGCGGGCCACGCCGACGCGCTGGCGCTGGCCCCCGGAGAGCTGCGCGGGGTAGCGCGAGCCGTACGTGGCCGGGTCCAGGCCCACCAGGTCGAGGAGTTCGGCGGCACGCGCGCGTGCGGCGGCCTTCTTCCAGCCCAGGAGCGCGGGGACGGTCGCCGTGTTGTCGAGGACCGTGCGGTGCGGGAAGAGCCCGACCTGCTGGATGACGTAGCCGATCTTGCGGCGCAGGGCGACCGGGTCGACGCCGGAGACGTCCTCGCCGCCGACGAGGATCCGGCCCGAGGTCGGCTCGACGAGCCGGTTCACCATCATCATCGTGGTCGTCTTGCCGCAGCCCGACGGCCCCACCAGGGTGACGAGTTCGCCCTCGGCGACCTCGAAGGAGAGGTCGTCGACGGCCGTCGTGCCGTCCGCGTACCGCTTGGTCACGTGCTCGAACCGGATCATGGTTCCCCATTCTGGCCCCTGCGCGACGGCGGTGTGTGAAGGGTGTGTTGCCGCATTGTGGCGGGTCCCGGCGATTGTCGGCGGCGGGGGTTAGGGTCGACAGACAAACGTTCGGAGCACGTCGACGACCCGGGGGGAGGGGCTGATGGGCACGCCGAACTGCCTGGTCACGAACGACTGGATCTGCGGGGAGTATCTGCGCACGCGGAGCGAGGAGTTGGCGGACGCCACCCTCCAGCATGTGGGAATCACCGTCGCGTCCGTGCTGCTCGCCCTGCTCGTCGCGGTGCCGCTCGCCCTGCTCGTGCGGGCGCGGCCCCGCTTCAAGGGCCCGGTCCTCGGCCTGACCACGCTGCTCTACACGGTGCCGTCGCTCGCCATGTTCTCGCTGCTCCTGCCCGTCTTCGGCCTCTCCGCCGCGCTCGTCGTCACCGGCCTCGTGCTGTACGCGCTGACGATCCTCGTGCGGAACACGCTGGCGGGGCTCGAAGCGGTCCCCGCCGAGACGCGCGAGGCCGCCCGGGGCATGGGGTACGGCACCTGGCGGCTGCTCTGGGAGGTCGAACTCCCGCTGGCGCTCCCGGTCCTGATGGCCGGCGTCCGGATGGCGACGGTCTCCACGATCGCGCTGACCACGATCGGCTCGGTCGTCGGCCGCGGCGGCCTCGGGAACCTCATCGAGGACGCGCTGCCCACCTTCTTCAAGGCGCAGGTGCTCGCCGCCTCCGTGCTGTGCGTGCTCCTCGCCGTCGTCGCCGACCTGCTGCTCCTGGGCCTCCAGCGGCTCCTGACCCCGTGGGCCCGGGTCCGCAGCGCGCCGGGGGGTGCGTGAGATGGGCATCCTGTCGGGCGCCTGGTCCTGGCTCACCACCGGCGCGCACTGGACCGGCGACGAGGGCATCGGGCAGCGGCTCGCCGAGCACGTGTACGTGAGCGGGGCCGCGCTGCTGATCGCCGCCGCGCTCGCGCTGCCGCTCGGCCTCTGGCTCGGCCACATCGGCCGCGGCGGCGCCCTCGCGGTGAACGTGTCGAACGTGGGCCGGGCGGTCCCCGTCTTCGCGGTGCTCGCCCTCTTCATGGTCTCGCCCCTGCGCAACGCCGGGTACGTCCCGACGGTCGTCGCCCTGGTGCTCTTCGCGATCCCGCCGCTCCTCACCAACGCCTACGTGGGCGTCCGCGAGGTCGACCAGGCCGCCGTGCGGGCGGCGCGCGGCATGGGGATGACGGGCGGTCAGACCTTCCTGCGGGTCGAACTGCCGCTCGCGAGACCGGTGGTGATGACCGGTGTGCGCTCGGCGGCGGTGCAGGTGATCGCGACCGCCACGGTCGCGGCGATGGTCGGCCAGGGCGGTCTCGGCCGGATCATCACGGCCGGATTCGCCCTCTACGACACCGCCCAGGTGGTCGCGGGCGCCGTCCTCGTGGCGCTGCTCGCGCTCCTGGTGGAGGGCGTCCTCGTGGGCGCCGACCGGCTGATGGCGGGCCCGGCGCGGGCCGCCGCGCCGGCCGACTGAACTGTGCACGGCTGACGGTTGACGGTTTTCGACGGAGATGGGTGGTCTTGTGAACAGGGTCTCGCGGATCGCGGGTGCGGTGCTGGGGACGACGGCGCTGGCCGTCGCGCTCGCCGCGTGCGGCGGTGACAGCCTGGAGGCGGGCAAGCAGAAGGACGCCTCCGGCGGGTCGTCCGCGGGCGCCGGGACGGAGAAGGGCTCGCTCGTCGTCGGCGCGGCGGCCTTCACCGAGTCGAAGGTCCTCGCCGAGCTGTACGCGCAGTCACTGCGCGCCGCCGGATACTCCACGTCGATCACGACGGTGAAGAACCGGGAGCTGTACGAACCGTCCCTGGAGAAGGGCGAGATCGACGTCGTGCCGGAATACGCGGCGACGATCGCGGAATTCCTCAACGCGAAGGTGAACGGGCCGAAGGCGCCCGAGGAGAAGCCGGTCGCCTCCGGAGACGCGAACGCGACGGTGGAGGCGCTGCGGAAGCTCGCCGAACCGCGCGGACTGAAGGTGCTCGCGGTCGGCGGGGCGGTCGATCAGAACGCCTTCGCGGTGACGAAGGAATTCGCCGAGAAGAACAAGCTGACGACCCTTTCGGACCTCGGCGCGTCGAAGATCAAGGTGAAGATCGCGGCCGGTGACGAATGCGCGGTGCGGCCGTTCTGCGCCCCCGGTCTGAAGAAGACGTACGGGATCGACGTGACCGGTGTCGACCCCAAGGGCGTCGGGACCCCGCAGGCCAAGCAGGCCGTCAAGGACGGGGTCGACCAGCTGGTCCTGACGACCACGACCGACGCCACGATCGAGAACTTCGGCCTCGTCTTCCTGACCGACGACAAGAAGCTCCAGAACGCGGACAACGTACTGCCGGTGGTGAACGCCAAGGACGCCGGGGCGCCCGAGATCGCGACCGCGCTCGACGCCCTCACCAAGGTGCTGACCACGTCGGATCTCGCCGAACTCAATCGCAAGGTCGACGCCGAGCGGGCCAAGCCGGAGGACGTCGCCAAGGCCTATCTGACGGAGAAGGGGCTGCTCGACAAGTAGGTCGCGGGGGAGGGCACTCGGTACGAAACGGAACCGGAAGGGCTGAGGCCCACTTCCGACGGCGAGAAGTGGCCAAGAGATTGCCGGGCCGGGGCTTCACAGGGCGCCTACGCACGGTAAATTTCAGGCCATGCCACGTGGACGCCACCGCCATTCCCCGCCTTTGCACAAACTGCTGCCGCCGTCCGCGGTCGCCGGCGCCGCGGTCGTGTGCGCCGCGGCCGCCTGGCTGCCCGGCGACCTGCTGTTCGTGAGGCTGCTCGCGGTCGCCGCCGCGGCGGCCGCCGTCACCGGTGCCGTCCTCATGCGCGGCTGGGACCGCAGCGCCGGCGCCCGCGTCGCCGAGCTCAGCCGGGCCAGGACCGCCGACCAGTGGAAGGCCGAGGAGCGGGTCGCCGAGCTGGAGTCCGACCTGGAGGAGTCCCGCGCGCTGCGGATCCGGCTCGACGCCAAGCTCCGCGCCAAGCGCGTCGAGCTCGCCGGGCTGCGCGGCGAGCACGCCGACCTCCTGCGCCGGTACGCCACGGCGGAGACCGAGCGCGCCAGCGCCCTCGAAGGCCGCCGCGTCCTCGCCATGGAGACCGCCGCCACGACCCCCGCGGCCGGCGCCGAGGCCAAGGCGCTGCCGGCCGCCGGCTCCACGCCCACCCCGGAGGCGTACCGCAAGGCCGCCCAGGCCCTGCGCGACCTCCCGCGCAACGCCGCCGCGCAGCACGCCAGGCGCACCGCCGAGGCGGCCCGCGAGCGCGACCTCGCCGAGCGGGCCCGCGAGACGGAGGAGCCGCAGGGGAAGCACGCGGCGGCCGCCGGCACCGAGCAGCACAGCCGTACGGCCGCCCCCGCCCTCGCCCCGGCCGCCACCCCGGCGGCACTGCCCGCCGCGTCCGCGCCGACCGGGTCCACGGCGGCATCCGTGCCCGCGCCGACCGGGTCCACGGCGGCATCCGTGCCCGCGCCCCTCGCGCCGCTGCCGAAGCCCGCGTCGCTCCCGGCCGTCCCGGTCGCCGCGGCGATCGTCCCCTACGCGGCCCGCAGGCCCGCCCCGCGCCCCGAGGGCAACTTCGACTTCTTCGGTACGCAGAAGGTGGCGGCGGCCATCGAGGCCGTGCAGCACACCGACCTCGCCGACGTCGTCGGCGACGAGGTCCTCGAAGAGGCGCTCACCGTCGTGCCCGCGTCGGCGTCCGTGCCCCTGGCGCCGCGCACGGTCGGTCAGGTCATCGACCTGACCGCGCACGACGAGACCGAACAGCTCGACGTCGCCGAACTGCGCGGAGCGGTCAACTCCTGACGCGGCGGCACACGAGTGAGGGCCGGGCCCGAGGAATCGGGCCCGGCCCTCGTTCGTGCGCGGCGGTCCCTACTTGTCGATGTCGCCGACGACGAAGAACAGCGACCCCAGGATCGCCACCATGTCGGCGACCAGCGTCCCCGGCAGCAGCTCCACCAGCGCCTGGATGTTGTTGAACGAGGCCGACCGCAGCTTGAGCCGGTACGGCGTCTTCTCGCCCTTGGACACCAGGTAGTAGCCGTTCACGCCGAGCGGGTTCTCGGTCCAGGCGTACGTGTGCCCCTCCGGCGCCTTCAGCACCTTCGGAAGCCGCTGGTTGACCGGCCCCTGCGGCAGCTCCTCCATCCGGTCGAGGCAGGCGTCCGCGAGGTCGAGGGAGTTGTGCGTCTGTTCGAGCAGGCACTCGAAGCGGGCGAGGCAGTCGCCCTCCTCGCGCACCGCGACCCGCAGCGTGTCCTGGAGCTCCCCGTAGGCGAGGTACGGCTCGTCGCGCCGCAGGTCGAAGTCGACGCCCGAGGCGCGGGCGATCGGCCCGGTCACGCCGTACGCGTGCACGGCCTCCCGGCTCAGGACGCCGACCCCGCGCGTACGGCCCCGGAAGATCTCGTTGCCGAGGACGAGCCGGTCGTACACGTCCATCCGCGAACGCACGTCCGCGACCGCCTGCCGCGCCCGTCCGAGCCAGCCGGCCGGCAGGTCCTCCTTCAGGCCGCCGACCCGGTTGAACATGTAGTGCATCCGGCCGCCGGAGACCTCCTCCATCACGGCCTGGAGCTCCTCGCGCTCCCGGAAGGCGTGGAAGACGGGGGTGATCCCGCCCAGTTCGAGGGGGTACGAGCCGAGGAACATCAGGTGGTTGAGGACCCGGTTCAGCTCGGCGAGGAGCGTACGGCTCCACACGGCCCGCTCCGGGACCTCCATGCCGAGCATCCGCTCGACGGCCATGACGACGCCGAGCTCGTTCGAGAAGGCCGACAGCCAGTCGTGGCGGTTGGCCAGCATGATGATCTGCCGGTAGTCCCGCGCCTCGAAGAGCTTCTCGGCGCCGCGGTGCATGTAGCCGATGACCGGCTCGGCCTCCCGGACGACCTCGCCGTCGAGCACGAGCCGGAGCCGGAGCACGCCGTGGGTCGAAGGGTGCTGCGGGCCGATGTTCAGCACCATGTCGGTGCTCTCCGCCGCGCCGCCGATTCCGACCGTCGTCTCCGTCATGCGGGACAGTATCCCCGACCACGCGCGGCCCTCGGAGCCCCACCCGGAACCGGCTGGATCAGCCACAGGAAGTCGCCGAGGCCGCCGCGCGCGGTCAGCTCCGCCGCCTCCCCGGCGGAGGCGAGGGCACGGACGTACGCGGCCGGGTCGCTCGACGCGAGCGCGAGCGGCGGCCGCCCCCCGGAAACCCCGAGCCGCCCGAGCGCCTCCCGCTGACCGACCAACTCGGGCCGCGGCAGCCCCCGGCCCTCCGGCGCCCGCGCGCCCGCCCCGGTCTCCCCGACGGCCGTGGCTCCCGGGTCCCCGAGCGGCCCGCCGGCGTCCATCCCCCCGCCCGCGTCCAGCCCCCCGCACGCGTCCATCGCCACGTGGGCCGTGATGTCGCAGGTCCCGTCCGGTACCGGCGGGACCTCGCGGCCCGCGCGGAAGCCGGTCAGCGTGCCGAAGGGCGGGCGGCTCTCCCGTACGTGGGCGTAGTCGACCGCCACCGCGCGGCCCGCCGCGAGCGCGGCCACCGCCGCCGCCCAGGCCTCGTCCCGGGGCCGGCCGATCTCCGCCCGCGCGCCCGGCTCCCCCAGCGGCCACCAGCGCGCCAGCCACTCCGCGTCGGCGCCCGTCACGGGCGCGGCGAGCCGCTCCGTACCGTCGGGGCCGACCTCCACGTACCGGGCGACCCCCGCCGCGTCGGCCTCGGCGACGTCCACCGGCACGTTGTCGAGCCACTCGTTCGCGAAGAGGAGCCCGCGGACCCCCTCCGGGATCCGGTCGGTCCACGTCACGCGCGGGTCGAGTCCCTCGGGCCGCGCGGCGCGCTCCACCGCGTACGCCCGCACCACGAGGTCGCCGGAGGCCGCCGCGAGGACCCCCGCGAGCAGCTCCCCGCGGCCCGCCCCCACGTCCACGAGGTCGACCTCGTCCGTCCCCAGCTCCGCCGCGACCTCACGGAGCAGCCGCGCCACCGCCCCCGCGAAGAGCGGCGAGGCGTGCACCGAGGTGCGGAAGTGCCCCGCGGGCCCCTCGGGGCGCAGGTAGAAGCCCCCGGGGCCGTACAGCGCCCGTTCCGTGGCCTCGCGCCACCTCTGCCACCCCTGGTGCTCCCGCCGCTGACACGTCTCATCCGTCACGTGCCCCAGTCTCCACCTCGGGGAGTACGGGCTCCGCGCCAAGGATCGACCCCACGGCTGATCCCCGGGCCCTCCGCTCTTCCCTACTCTGGGTGACGTGCAGCGCGTCTACGACTTCCTCCGCAGACACCCGACGGGCGTCGACACCTTCTGGGCCGTCGTCCTCTTCGGGTTCTCCATGCTGTGGGTGGGCACGGCCGCCGACCGGGGCAACAACCCCTTCGCGCTGGCTGCCGTCGCCGCGCTCTTCTCGGTCGTCGTCGCCCTGCGGCGGCGGATGCCCGAGAAGATGCTGCTGCTCACGGTCGCCCTCGGCGTCGTCCAGCTGGTCTTCGACCTCGAGGTGTTCTCCGCGGACTTCGCCATGTTCGTGATCGTCTACACGGTCGCGGCGCACGACGGCCCGCGCTGGGCGTCCCGGCTGGCGCTGGGCGGCGGGCTCTGCGCCGCGCCGCTCGCGATGCTGAGATGGCCGATGGGCGGCGGCGAGACCACCGCGGCCAACGTCTTCTTCCTGATCGTCATGACCGTGCCGTTCGCCCTCGCCTGGGTCCTCGGCGACTCGCTCCGCACCCGCCGCGCGTACTTCGCGCAGCTGGAGGAGCGGGCCTCCCGCCTGGAGCGGGAGCGCGAGGCACAGGCCAAGGTCGCGGTCGCCGCCGAGCGGGCCCGGATCGCCCGCGAGCTGCACGACGTCGTCGCGCACAACGTGTCGGTGATGGTCGTCCAGGCCGACGGCGCCGCCTACGTCATGGACTCGTCCCCCGAGACCGCCAAGCAGGCCCTGGAGACCATCTCCAGCACCGGCCGCCAGGCGCTCGCCGAGATGCGCCGCCTCCTCGGCATCCTGCGCACCGGTGAGCACCAGGAGGCGGGGGAGTACGTGCCCCAGCCGGACGTCCAGCAGATCGAGGAGCTCGTCGAGCAGGTCCGCGCCGCCGGCCTCGCCGTGGACTTCGCGATCGAGGGCAGCCCGCGCCCGCTGCCCAGCGGCGTCGAGCTCACCGCGTACCGGATCGTGCAGGAGGCCCTCACGAACACGCGCAAGCACGGCGGACCCGAGGCGGGCGCGAGCGTCCGGCTCGTCTACTTCGACGACGGGCTCGGCCTGCTCGTCGAGGACGACGGCCGGGGCGCGCCGCAGGAGATGTACGAGGACGGCGGCGCCGACGGCCGCGGTCATGGTCTGATCGGCATGCGGGAGCGCGTCGGGATGGTCGGCGGCACGCTGGACGCGGGACCGCGGCCCGGCGGCGGTTTCCGGATCAGCGCCCTGCTCCCGCTCAAGACCGCCCACTAGAAGAGGTTCCCGAGATGTCCATTCGCGTGATGCTCGTCGACGACCAGGTGCTGCTGCGCACCGGGTTCCGCATGGTGCTCGCCGCCCAGCCGGACATGGAGGTCGTGGCGGAGGCGGGCGACGGGGTGGAGGCTCTGGAGGTGCTGCGTTCGACGGCGGTGGACGTCGTCCTGATGGACGTGCGCATGCCGAAGCTGGACGGGGTGGAGACGACGCGGCGGATCTGTTCCCAGCCGGATGCCCCGAAGGTGCTGATCCTGACCACCTTCGACCTCGACGAGTACGCGTTCTCGGGCCTGAAGGCGGGCGCGAGCGGCTTCATGCTGAAGGACGTGCCGCCGGGCGAGCTGCTCGCGGCGATCCGCTCGGTGCACAGCGGCGACGCGGTGGTGGCGCCGTCGACGACCCGGCGGCTGCTCGACCGCTTCTCGCCGATGCTGCCGTCGACGGGCAGCGAGACGCGGGCCGCGGACAGCGCGATCCAGCGGCTGACGGACCGGGAGCGCGAGGTGATGATGCTGGTCGCGCAGGGCCTGTCGAACGGCGAGATCGCGGCCCGGCTCGTCCTCTCGGAGGCGACGGTGAAGACCCACGTCGGCCGCATCCTGACCAAGCTGGGCCTGCGCGACCGCGTCCAGGTCGTGGTGCTCGCGTACGAGTCGGGCCTCGTCCGGGCGGGCGGCGGCGCGGCGTAGACGCGGCCGGCGCGGGTCGGGTCGGCACGGGACGGGTCGGGTCGGCACGGGACGGGTCGGGTCGGCGTGAACCCGGCCGGAACCGTCAGGCACCGGCCTGATCGGCGCATCCCCGGCCGGCGCGTCCCCGGCCGCCGCGTCCCCGGTCGGCGCGTCCCCGGCCGGCGCGTCCCCGGCCGGCCGGACCCGGCCTCCCCGGATCCGGCCGGCACCGGCTCGGTCGGCGCGTGTCCGGTCAGCGCAGGACCGACTCCAGGAAGTCGCTGCCGAGCCGGGCGACCACGGCGACGTCGAGCTGGTGGAGCACGTAACGGCCCCGGCGCTGGGTGGTGAGGAGCCCCGCCTTCCGCAGGACCGCGAGGTGGCGGGAGACCTCCGGCGCGGTGATGCCGTGCGCGTCGGCCAGCTCGCCCGTCGTGTACGCGGCGCGGGCGAGGCCGCGGCAGAGCCGCATGCGCATCGGGTGGGCGACGGCCTCCAGCCGCAGGGTGACCTCCGCGGTCGTGGCGGCGCCGCCGAGGTCGCGGGTGGGGACCGGGTACTGGACGACCGGGTGCCAGCCGGGCGCGGACAGTGCCAGGAGGTGCGGCCAGCCGAAGGCCGTCGGCAGAAACGTCACGCCCGAGCCCTCGGCGGTCGTCCGACCCTGGACCAGCTTGTCGACGACGATCCGCGCGCCCCGCTCGTCCTCCTCCAGGACCATCGCGGAGGAGGCGGCGGAGACGGCCTCGCCCAGCCCCTTGCGGCGCATCAGCTCGGTCTTGTGGCGCGCGTCGGCGGCGAGCTGCACGCCGACCCGGCGCCAGGTGTCCGCGAAGAAGGCCTCGTCGCAGTCCTCCAGGAGACGCCGGACCCACGCGCGCGTGGCGGGCGGATCGGCGAGCATCCGCTCGACGAACGCGGCCTGGCGCGGACCGCGCGCGGCGGCCAGGTCGAGGGCGCGGCGGCGCATCCGTTCGTCGACGAGCGGGGAGGGGAGGCCCGTCGTGTAGTACTGCGTCGCGCAGGAGATCTCCAGCGCGGCGCCCACGTACTTCTCGTCGTCCATGCGGTCGAGGTCGTCCAGCTCCTCCCCGAGCGTCTCGCGGGGCCGGGCCGGCAGCAGGATGTCGGAGCGGGTGGAGCGCCACATGAAGTCCGCCTCGTGGAGCCGGTCCGCGAGTCCCGGCTTCAGGGCGGCCGAGGTCGTGGTCGTCCAGGCGTGCAGCCTGGGGTGGTGCGCGGGCTCGGCGAGGGCGTGCAGGGCGGCGCCCAGCTCGGCCAGGGGCGAGGGGCAGAAGACGACGCGCTCCTGCGGCAGTCCGGTGATGTCGATCGTCACGCTCACACCCCCATGGTGCGGGGTGGGGCGGGGGCGGTGTCGCGCCGTTTGACGGGTGCCGTCAATCGGCGCGCCGGGCCGCCCGGGCCCGGCGCACGGTGAGGCCATGAACGCGCTGCACCAGTACCTCTTCGACACGTACCGCGCCGAGCGGCTCGGCGAGCCGATGCCGCCGGCGCCCGGCACCCACGACCTCGCGGTCCTGCGGCGGATCAGGGACCGGCGCCTGGACCGCCGCCGCCTCGAACGGGCCCTGGCGGGCCGCCCCGCGCGCGGCGGCGGGCTCAGGGCCGTCCTGCTCCGGTGGACGCGCCCCGGCTCCTGCTGAGCGGTGCCAGCGGTGCTCAGGGGCCGGTTC
Organism: Streptomyces sp. NPDC020807; assembly: GCF_040641575.1. NCBI lineage: Bacteria > Bacillati > Actinomycetota > Actinomycetes > Kitasatosporales > Streptomycetaceae > Streptomyces > Streptomyces sp. NPDC020807. The sequence goes on along the minus strand of NZ_JBFADU010000028.1, from coordinate 44,774 downwards.
CCGCCGCCGCCTCCACCTCCACGCGCGCGAGGAAGTCCCGTACCGCCTCCTTCACGTCCCCGGCCGTCCACTCCAGACCCGGCGCCGTCACCGTCAGCTCCGTCAGGGAGACCCCCGGCGGGCCGCCCGCGCCCGGGGCGAACCAGCGGCGGAAGAGCGCGGTGCCGGTCTCCTCCGTCTGGGCGAGGGCCGCCGCCGTCAGGACGTCGGGGTCGTACGGCAGCCACACCTGGAACTGGTGGGTGTGCGGGACCTCCGGGTGGACCCGGTACCAGCCGGGGCCGGCCTCCGCGAACGCCTCCCGGAGCGCGTCGGCCACCACGCGCGCGTGGGCCACGTACGAGGGCAGCCGGGGCAGCTCGGTCTCCAGGCCCCGGAGCGCGGAGAGCGCCACCGGGTACTGCTGGAAGAGGAGCCCCCCGTACCGGTGGCGCCAGACCCGCGCCTCCTCCATGACGTCCTCGGGCCCGGCGAGCGCGGCCCCGGACAGGCCGCCGAGCGACTTGTAGAACGAGACGTAGACGCTGTCGGCGAGACCGGCGATCTCCGCGAGCGGCCGCCCCATCGGCGTCGGGCACTCCCACAGGCGCGCCCCGTCGAAGTGGACCACCGCGTCCCGCTCCCGGGCCGCCTCGACGGTCTCGACGAGCTCCTCCCAGGACGGCAGGACGAATCCGGCGTCCCGCAGCGGCAGCTCCAGCATGAGCGCCCCGAAGGGCTCGGGGTGGTCGCGCACCTCGTCGGCGGTCGGCAGCCGGGGCTCGTCGGTCGGATGGACCGTGCGGAGCCCGGAGACGGCCCCGAAGGCCCCGCCCTCGTGGAGCTCGGGGTGGGCGAGCGGGTGGAGGGCGACGACCGGGTTGCCGGTGCGCCCGGCCCAGCAGCGCAGGGCGACCTGCTGGGCCATGGTGCCGGTCGGGAAGAAGACGGCCGAGGGGAGTCCGAGCTCCTCGGCGACCCGGCGCTCCAGCTCCGCGACGAGCCCGGAGCCGTACGTCTCCGGTGTCGTCCCGGCGTGCCCCGCCGCCTCCGTCCAGTCGGCCAGCTCGCGCAGCCGCGCGCCGACCGTGCCGTCCACCGAGGTCTCCCACAGCCTGCGCGGGGCGGAGCCCCACACCCGCGCGCGGTGGATCCGGAGGGCTTCCTCGTCGACGGGACTCTCAGGGCTCACAGGTTTCATGGGGCGATCATCACACCGTCACCCACACCCTGTGGACAGCCACGGAGCAGCGCGAAACGCTGGCGTAGCATGACCAGAAATCGTCCGGTACCCACCGAGGACTGGAACGGAAGGCCGTCCCACCGTGAACGCACCAGCAGCGCCAGAGCCCCGGACCGGGGCCTCCAGGGCCCCCGAGCCCCGAGCCGAGGACCGACCCGCCCGGCTCACCGTCGGGGTCGTCGGCGCCGGCCGCGTGGGCCCCGCCCTCGCCGCCTCCCTCCGGCTCGCGGGACACCGTCCCGTCGCCGTCTCGGCCGTCTCCGACGCCTCCCGCCGCCGCGCCGCCGAGCTCCTGCCCGACGTCCCGGTCGTGGAGCCCGCCCGGGTCCTGGCCCTCGCCGACCTGGTCCTCCTGACGGTCCCGGACGACGCCCTGCCGGGCCTCGTCGAGGGCCTCGCCGACACCGGGGCCGTACGGCCGGGGCAGCTGATCGTCCACACCTCCGGGCGGTACGGGACGGGGGTCCTCGACCCCGCCCGCCGGGCCGGCGCGCTGCCGCTCGCCCTGCATCCCGCCATGACCTTCACCGGCACCGCCGTCGACGTCCAGCGGCTGGCCGGCTGCTCCTTCGGCGTCACGGCGCCCGAGGAGCTGCGGCTCGCCGCCGAGGCCCTGGTCATCGAGATGGGCGGCGAGCCCGAGTGGATCGCCGAGGAGGCCCGCCCGCTCTACCACGCGGCCCTGGCGCTCGGCGCGAACCACCTGGTCACCCTCGTGGCCCAGTCGATGGAGCTGCTTCGCAAGGCCGGGGTCGGCGCGCCCGACCGCATGCTCGGCCCGCTGCTCGGCGCCGCCCTGGACAACGCCCTGCGGTCCGGGGACGCGGCCCTGACCGGCCCCGTCGCGCGCGGTGACGCCGGCACGGTCGCCGCCCACGTCGCCGAGCTGCGCAAGCACGCGCCGGGCACCGTCGCCGGCTACCTGGCGATGGCCCGGACGACCGCCGACCGGGCGCTCGCGCACGGCCTGCTCAAGCCCGAACTCGCCGAGGACCTGCTCGGAGTGCTCGCCGCGGACGGCACCGGAACCCCCGGCACCACCGGGACGAACGGCACCGCCGCCGACGGGCCGCAAGGAGACGACCGATGACCCTGTTCTCCCGCAAGGGCGCCGAGGGCGGCCGAGCCGTCCGCCACGAGCCGGCCGAGCTCGTCCCCACCGTCGACGACCTGGCGTACGCCCGCGCCCACCACGGCGCTCCCGGCGGCGGCAACGCCGTCGTCATGACCATGGGCGCCCTCCACGAGGGCCACGCCACCCTGATCCGCGCCGCACGCGCGCGCGTCGGGGCCAAGGGCTTCGTCGTCGTCACCGTCTTCGTGAACCCGCTCCAGTTCGGCGCGGGCGAGGACCTCGACCGCTACCCCCGCACCCTCGACGCCGACCTGGAGCTCGCCTTCGACGCGGGCGCGAGCGTCGTCTTCGCGCCCTCCGTCGACGAGGTCTACCCGGGCGGCGAGCCGCAGGTCCGGATCACCGCCGGCCCCATGGGCGAGCGACTCGAAGGCTCCTCCCGCCCCGGGCACTTCGACGGCATGCTGACCGTCGTCGCCAAGCTCCTCCACCTCACCGCGCCCGACCTGGCCTTCTTCGGCCAGAAGGACGCCCAGCAGCTGGCCCTCATCCGCCGCATGGCCCGCGACCTGAACTTCCCGGTCGAGATCGTCGGCGTGGAGACCGTCCGCGAGCCCGACGGCCTCGCCCTGTCGAGCCGCAACCGCTACCTGTCGGCCGACGAGCGCCGTACGGCCCTGGCGCTCTCCGGCGCGCTGTTCGCCGCCCGGGACCGCCTCGCCGCCCAGGAGGCGCTGCGCGCGCGTGCCACGTCCCTGCCGGGCGAGCCCGGCCGGGCCGGGAACCGCGCCGAGGCGCTCCAGCGGCTCGGCGAGGCCCGGGCCGCCGCCGACGCCCACGCGGTCGCGCAGGCCGCCGAGCCCGGCGGCGCCGACGCCGTGCGGGCCGCCGCCCGGGCCGTCCTCGACGGGGCGGCGAAGGCCGAGCCGCCGATCGTCCTGGACTATCTGGCGCTGGTCGACCCGGCCGACTTCACCGAGGTCGCCGACGACCACGAGGGCGAGGCGGTCCTCGCCGTCGCCGCCCGGGTCGGGACCACGCGGCTCATCGACAACATCCCCCTGACCTTCGGAGCCACCAAGTGACCGGAATACGGCTGGACGCGCCCGCCCCGGGCTGGGCCATCGACGCCGACGTCGTCGTGGTCGGCTCCGGCGTCGCGGGCCTCACCGCCGCCCTGCGCTGCACGGCCGCCGGGCTCCGGGCGGTCGTCGTCACCAAGGCGAACCTCGACGACGGCTCCACCCGCTGGGCCCAGGGCGGCATCGCCGCCGCGCTCGGCGAGGGCGACACCCCCGAGCAGCACCTCGACGACACCCTCGTGGCCGGTGCCGGGCTCTGCGACGAGGAGGCCGTCCGGCTGCTCGTCACCGAGGGCCCCGAGGCCGTCCGCCGGCTCATCGCGACCGGCGCCGACTTCGACAAGACCGCCGACGGCGAGATCGCGCTGACCCGCGAGGGCGGCCACCACCGCCGCCGCATCGCGCACGCGGGCGGCGACGCGACCGGCGCCGAGATCTCCCGTGCCCTCGTCGAGGCGATACGGGACCGGGGCGTCCGCACCGTCGAGCACGCGCTCGTCCTCGACCTCCTCACGGACGCCGAGGGCCGCACGGCGGGCGTGACCCTGCACGTCATGGGCGAGGGCCAGCACGACGGCGTCGGCGCCGTCCACGCCCCCGCCGTGGTCCTCGCGACCGGCGGCATGGGCCAGGTCTACTCCGCCACCACCAACCCGTCGGTCTCCACCGGCGACGGCGTCGCCCTCGCGCTGCGCGCCGGGGCCGAGGTCTCCGACCTGGAGTTCGTCCAGTTCCACCCCACGGTGCTCTTCCTCGGCGCCGGCTCCGAGGGCCAGCAGCCGCTGGTCTCCGAGGCGGTACGGGGCGAGGGCGCCCACCTGGTCGACGCGGACGGGGTCCGCTTCATGCTCGGGCAGCACGAGCTGGCCGAGCTGGCCCCGCGGGACATCGTCGCCAAGGCGATCACCCGCCGCATGCAGGAGCAGGACGCCGAGCACATGTACCTCGACGCCCGCCACTTCGGCGCCGAGATGTGGGCGGAGCGCTTCCCCACGATCCTGGCCGCCTGCCGCTCCCACGGCATCGACCCGGTCACCGAGCCGATCCCGGTCGCGCCCGCCGCGCACTACGCCTCCGGCGGCGTCCGCACGGACCTGCGCGGCCGGACGACCGTCCCCGGCCTGTACGCCTGCGGCGAGGTCGCCTGCACGGGCGTCCACGGCGCCAACCGCCTCGCCTCGAACTCGCTCCTGGAGGGCCTGGTCTTCGCCGAGCGGATCGCCGAGGAGATCACCGCGGCCGCGCCGCGCGTGCCCGGCGCCGCCGTGCCGCACCCGGCGCCCGTGACCCTGCCCCTTCCGGTGGCCGGAGCCCGTACCCGTATCCAGCGGGTCATGACGGCCGGCGCGGGAGTCCTGCGCTCCGAGAGCAGCCTGCGGGAGACCGCCGAGGCCCTCGACGCCCTGCACAGCGACGCGCTCGCCGTCGGCGACCCCGCGCACGAGGCCGACACCAAGGCCGCCGCGCCCGGCGTCGAGTCCTGGGAGACCACCAACCTGCTGTGCGTCGCCCGCGTCCTGGTCGCCGCCGCCCGCCGCCGCGAGGAGACCCGCGGCTGCCACTGGCGCGAGGACCATCCCGACCGGGACGACACCGCCTGGCGGCGCCACCTCGTCGTCCACCTCACCCCGGAGCGGACCCTGGAGGTCCGCACCACCGAGACCTCCGACTTCCCCTCCACCCTCGAAGCACCCGGGAGCCGTAAGTGACCACGCCGAGCACGCCCGAGGAGAGCCGTCCCGAGCCCGTGGACGTCCCTCTGATCCAGATCAGCGCCGCCCCCGCCGACGCGGGCGAAGGCGGCTGCGGCGACGGCTGCGGCTGCGGCGGCGAGGGTGAGGAGTTCGAGTGCGGCCTCGACCCCGCGCTCGCCGAGCTCCTCGCGGACGCCGGTCTCGACCCCGTCCAGGTCGAGGACATCGCCCACCTGGCCATCGCCGAGGACCTCGACGGCGGCGTGGACGTGACGACCGTGGCGACCGTCCCCGAGGATGCCGTCGCGACCGCCGACTTCACCGCCCGCGAGGCCGGCGTCGTGGCCGGCCTGCGGGTCGCCGAGGCCGTCCTGTCGATCGTCTGCACCGACGAGTTCGAGGTCGAGCGGCACGTCGAGGACGGCGAGCGCGTCGAGGCCGGGCAGGTGCTGCTCAGCGTCACCGCCCGCACCCGCGACCTGCTCACCGGCGAGCGCAGCGCCCTCAACATCCTGTGCCGCCTCTCCGGCATCGCCACAGCCACGCGCGCGTGGGCCGACGCCCTGGAGGGCACGAACGCCAAGGTCCGCGACACCCGCAAGACCACTCCGGGCCTGCGCGCCCTGGAGAAGTACGCGGTCCGCTGCGGCGGCGGCGTCAACCACCGCATGTCGCTCTCCGACGCGGCCCTCGTGAAGGACAACCACGTGGTGGCCGCGGGTGGCGTCGCGGAGGCCTTCAAGGCCGTGCGGGAGCTCTTCCCGGACGTCCCGATCGAGGTCGAGGTCGACACCATGCACCAGGTCCGCGAGGTCCTCGACGCCGGCGCCGACCTGATCCTGCTCGACAACTTCACCCCGATCGAGACGGAGGAGGCCGTCGCCCTCGTCGCCGGCCGCGCGGTCCTGGAGTCCTCGGGCCGCCTGACCCTGGAGAACGCGGCGGCGTACGCGGCGACCGGCGTCGACTACCTCGCCGTCGGCGGCCTCACCCACTCCTCCCCGATCCTCGACATCGGACTCGACCTGCGCGAGGTGCGGGCCTGATGCTGCTCACCATCGACGTCGGCAACACGCACACGGTCCTCGGCCTCTTCGACGGCGAGGAGATCGTCGAGCACTGGCGGATCTCCACGGACCCGAGCCGGACGGCCGACGAGATGGCGGTCCTGCTCCAGGGCCTCATGGGCATGCACCCCCTGCTCGGCGTCGAGCTGAGCGACGGCATCGAGGGGATCGCGATCTGCGCGACCGTCCCCTCGGTCCTGCACGAGCTGCGCGAGGTCACCCGCCGGTACTACGGGGACGTGCCGGCGGTCCTGGTGGAGCCGGGCGTCAAGACCGGCGTCCCGATCATCACCGACCACCCCAAGGAGGTCGGCGCCGACCGCGTGATCAACGCGGTCGCGGCGGTCGAGCTGTACGGCGGTCCGGCGATCGTCGTCGACTTCGGCACGGCCACGACCTACGACGCGGTGACCGCGCGCGGCGAGTACGCGGGCGGCGCCATCGCCCCGGGCATCGAGATCTCCGTCGAGGCCCTGGGCGTGAAGGGCGCCATGCTCCGCAAGATCGAGCTGGCCCGCCCGCGGAACGTGATCGGCAAGAACACGGTCGAGGCGATGCAGTCCGGCATCGTCTACGGCTACGCCGGCCAGGTCGACGGCGTCGTGTCCCGGATGAAGCGCGAGCTCGTCGGACCCAAGGGCGACCCCTCCGAGGTCACCGTGATCGCGACGGGCGGCCTCGCCCCGATGGTCCTCGGTGAGGCGAAGGAGATCGACCACCACGAGCCGTGGCTCACCCTGATCGGCCTCCGACTGGTGTACGAAAGGAACGTGTCCCGCAGGTAGGGGGACGGACGATCGCCCGGCGATCATTCCGGCGCGCCGGAATGATCGCTAAGAGAAAATTGTCTGATTAGCGCGTATCGTCGGCCCATGCCCACGCCATACGGATCTCGCGGCGGCATGGCCTTCAGCGCGGACGAGCTGCGTGTGCTCCGCCGCGCCCTTGCCATCGCCCTCCACCCCGCCCCCCTCCAGGTCGAGGACGTCCAGGACTGCCTGCGCCTCGCCGAATCCGTGGACGAGGCGGTACGCGAGGCCGGCCGGCTGCGCGCCTTCCTCCTCGACGACCTGGCCCGCTACCGGCAGGCCCTCCCCGGCTCGCTCACCGGCTACCTGGGGCTCCTCGCGGACGCCCTCGCCGGCGGCTACGACCCCGGTGCCGACGACCTCGCCGCGCTCCGCGCCCTGCGCGCCAACCCGGCCGCCGCCGAGCTCCTGGCGCGCTGCCAGGTCCTCGCCGAGCGTTCCGTGCGCGCCCGCCTCGCCCGGGTCTCCCAGGCGACCGCCTCCGCCGTGGCCGCCGCGCCCGCCGGGGCGGCGATCGGCTCCCGTACGCATCTGCTCGCCCTCCCCGGCGGGCGCGCGGCGGCCGACGGGCCGAAGCCGAACCCGCCGTCCGGTCCGGCCCCCGCCGAGCGCCCGGTGCCCAAGCCCTCCGAGGTGTTCCCGCCGCGCCGACGCCCCGTACCCCCGCCCCCGCCCGAGGAGCGGGTGGCCGGATAGCTACTCTGGACGGCATGGAATACGTATCCGCGCTCGTTCCCCCCGTCGCGATGGCCGCGTTCTTCATCGCCCTCGTCGTCACCATCGTCAAGACCCAGGGCGGCCCGAACAAGGCCAAGGAGGACGCGGTCGTGGACGCCGCCCTCGCCCGCGCCGAGGCCACCCGTCAGGCGGACGGCACCACCCCCTGACACCCCGCGGCCCCCTCGCGCCGGGGCACCCGCACCACCGGGACGTGCGACCTTTCGAGGTTGTGCGTCCTTTTTGTTGCGTTTCCCGAGGTAAATAGCCGCTTATTCACTCTTTGCGAACTATGGTGACAGTGTGCCCCGTCCATTGGGAGAGCTTGAGGACGCCGTCATGACGCGCGTCTGGCAATGGAACCGACCGGTGACCGTCCGGGAAGTTCTGGAGGACCTCCAGCAGGAACGGTCCATCGCCTACACCACCGTCATGACCGTCATGGACAATCTCCATCAGAAGGGCTGGGTGCGCAGGGAAGTCGACGGCCGCGCCTATCGATATACGGCGGTCTCCACCCGCGCCGCTTACTCGGCCGCCCTCATGAACGAGGCCTGGGCCCAGAGCGACAACCCCGCGGCCGCCCTCGTCGCCTTCTTCGGCATGATGTCGCAGGACCAGCGCGAGGCGCTCAACGACGCCATCCGCATCGTCCAGCGCGACCCCGTGCCCGGCGGCGACACCCTCCCCGGAACGGGAACCCCCTAGGGGCGACGGCCGGGGGAGCGATAGCGTCCCCCCATGCCGTCTGAAGCCGTCACCATCCGCAGGGCCCGCACCTCGGACGTTCCCGCCCTGCGCCGCCTCGTCGATCCCTTCATCAAGCGCGGGATCCTTCTCGACAAGGCGACCGTGACCCTTTACGAGGCCATCCAGGAGTTCTGGGTCGCGGAACGCGACGAGGACGCCAGGGTCATCGCCTGCGGCGCTCTCCACGTGATGTGGGAAGACCTCGCGGAAGTCCGTACTCTCGCCGTCGATCCCGAGTTCAAGGGCGCCGGCATCGGTCATCAGGTGCTCGGCAAGTTGTTGCACACTGCACGTTGGCTCGGGGTGCGGCGCGTATTCTGCCTGACCTTCGAAGTCGACTTCTTCGCGAAGCACGGCTTCGTCCAGATCGGCGAGACCCCGGTCGACGGAGATGTCTACAGCGAGCTCCTCCGTTCCTATGACGAGGGAGTCGCCGAGTTCCTCGGTCTCGAACGGGTGAAGCCGAACACCCTGGGCAACAGCCGGATGCTTCTGCACCTCTGACAGGGAACCCGAAGGGGAGCCCTATGTCCGATACGCGCACGTTTCCCGCGTTGCCAGGGTTCTGAACCTCTCCCAGGGGTTTGTGTTTTTCCGGGAAAAGCGGTTTCCTTTCCGCGTACTGCATTTTCGATGAAAGGAAATCCGGTGGCACAGAAGGTTCAGGTCCTTCTTGTCGACGACCTCGACGGCGTCGAGGCGGACGAGACCGTGACGTTCGCGCTGGACGGCAAGACCTACGAGATCGACCTCACCGCCGCCAATGCGGAAAAGCTCCGTGACCTGCTCGAGCCGTACACCAAGAGCGGCCGTCGCACGGGTGGCCGCAGCGCCACCACCCGTGGCAAGAGCCGGGTCTCCGTCGGCGGCAGCGCCGACACCGCGAAGATCCGCGCCTGGGCCAAGGAGAACGGCCACGAGGTCAACGACCGCGGCCGCGTTCCGGCCAAGGTGAAGGCGGCCTACGAGGACGCGAACCGCTGAGGCGAGAGCTGTTGAGGCGCCGGGCCGCAGGCCCGGGCGCTCAGCAGCCGCGCCCGGTGGCACTCCGCCGCGGCGGCGGCCACGAGCCGCACCAGACACGGGGCGTCCGCACGGCCCCAGGGCCCGGAGCGCAGCGCCGGCAGCGAGGACTCGACCTCGCGGCCCGGCTCGGGCGCCCGCAGCCACACAGCGGCACCCGGCGCGCCGGAACCGCCGTGCCCCGGCGGGAGGGGCGCGGTCATCCGGCCGTCGGTGCCGAGGGCCACGAGGTCCAGTGAGATCCCGCCCCACTCGAGCCAGTCGAGCAGCCCCGGCAGCTCCTCCGCGCTCCCCGCGGCCACGAGCAGACGCATCCTGCGCCCCATGAGGGCCACGGGACCCGTCCCCGCGCCGACCCGGCGCAGGACGCCGCGACCGGCGACGGCGGGCAGCTCCAGCACGTCGAACCGCAGCCCGGTGACCAACTGCACCGGGGGCCCCGGAACGGTCGCCCAGCCGAGCCCCCGCTCGTACCACCGCACCAGACCGCCCCCGGCCGCGCCGTCGTCGCCGAACGGCGTGCGGGGGAACGGGACGGTGAAGGCCATGACCGGCCAACTTCGGGCAGGCCTTCTTGGTTACGCCTCCCGATGACGCGGCGCACACGACCCACCGCGTACCGTGTCCGAGATGGGACATTAAGACGCATTCGGCAGCGCAAGGGTGTTCGCTGGTAGCTGAGGGAACCGGGGTGTGCCGCATGGAGTGTCAGTCCCTACGGGTAAGACATTCCTAGTGGAGAGGGGCGACTCGCGGGCTTCGGCGTCTCACGTTCGCCATCGGCGTACTCAAGGCGCGGGTAACTACTTGGCCTGCGGGAACATCGTCTCGCACCATCGGGTTGGAGCATTTGTCGGTTGTTCGGCGGCAGGTCTCCCCGCGGAAGAGGGGTGATCCGGACGGATGTCGGCAGTTGGAATGAGCGGTCCCCGCTTGCGGGACTAAGCTGCGGAAGGACAGGGAGGGGATCGACCCCTAACTGACTGACCGCTCTGAGGAGCGATTAACGATGTTCGAGAGGTTCACCGACCGCGCGCGGCGGGTTGTCGTCCTGGCTCAGGAAGAAGCCCGGATGCTCAACCACAACTACATCGGCACCGAGCACATCCTTCTGGGCCTTATCCACGAGGGTGAGGGTGTCGCCGCTAAGGCCCTGGAGAGCCTCGGGATTTCGCTCGAGGCGGTCCGCCAGCAGGTGGAGGAGATCATCGGTCAGGGCCAGCAGGCCCCGTCCGGGCACATCCCCTTCACCCCTCGTGCCAAGAAGGTCCTGGAGCTCTCGCTCCGCGAGGCCCTCCAGCTCGGCCACAACTACATCGGCACCGAGCACATCCTGCTCGGCCTGATCCGCGAGGGCGAGGGCGTCGCCGCCCAGGTCCTCGTGAAGCTGGGCGCCGACCTCAACCGGGTGCGGCAGCAGGTCATCCAGCTGCTCTCCGGCTACCAGGGCAAGGAAGCCGCCACGGCCGGCGGTCCTGCCGAGGGCACCCCCTCGACGTCCCTGGTCCTCGACCAGTTCGGCCGCAACCTCACCCAGGCGGCCCGCGAATCCAAGCTCGACCCGGTCATCGGGCGCGAGAAGGAGATCGAGCGGGTCATGCAGGTGCTGTCCCGCCGCACCAAGAACAACCCGGTCCTCATCGGCGAGCCCGGCGTCGGCAAGACCGCCGTCGTCGAGGGCCTCGCGCAGGCCATCGTCAAGGGCGAGGTGCCCGAGACCCTCAAGGACAAGCACCTCTACACCCTCGACCTCGGCGCGCTGGTCGCCGGCTCCCGCTACCGCGGTGACTTCGAGGAGCGCCTGAAGAAGGTCCTCAAGGAGATCCGCACCCGCGGCGACATCATCCTGTTCATCGACGAGCTCCACACCCTCGTGGGTGCGGGCGCCGCCGAGGGCGCGATCGACGCCGCCAGCATCCTCAAGCCGATGCTGGCCCGCGGCGAGCTCCAGACCATCGGTGCCACCACGCTCGACGAGTACCGCAAGTACCTGGAGAAGGACGCGGCCCTCGAGCGCCGCTTCCAGCCCATCCAGGTCGCCGAGCCGTCGCTGCCGCACACCATCGAGATCCTCAAGGGTCTGCGCGACCGGTACGAGGCCCACCACCGGGTCTCCATCACCGACGAGGCCCTCGTCCAGGCCGCGACCCTGGCCGACCGGTACATCTCGGACCGCTTCCTCCCGGACAAGGCGATCGACCTGATCGACGAGGCCGGCTCCCGGATGCGCATCCGCCGGATGACCGCGCCGCCGGACCTCCGCGAGTTCGACGAGAAGATCGCCGGCGTCCGCCGCGACAAGGAGTCCGCGATCGACTCGCAGGACTTCGAGAAGGCCGCGTCCCTGCGCGACAAGGAGAAGCAGCTCCTCGCCGCGAAGGCCAAGCGCGAGAAGGAGTGGAAGGCCGGCGACATGGACGTCGTCGCCGAGGTCGACGGCGAGCTCATCGCCGAGGTCCTCGCGACCGCCACCGGCATCCCGGTCTTCAAGCTGACCGAGGAGGAGTCCTCGCGTCTGCTCCGCATGGAGGACGAGCTCCACAAGCGCGTCATCGGCCAGAAGGACGCCGTCATCGGCCTCTCGCGGGCGATCCGCCGTACCCGTGCGGGTCTGAAGGACCCGAAGCGCCCCGGTGGCTCGTTCATCTTCGCCGGCCCGTCCGGTGTCGGTAAGACCGAGCTTTCCAAGGCTCTCGCCGAATTCCTCTTCGGCGACGAGGACGCGATGATCTCCCTCGACATGTCGGAGTTCAGCGAGAAGCACACGGTTTCCCGTCTCTTCGGTTCGCCGCCCGGATACGTCGGCTACGAAGAGGGCGGCCAGCTCACCGAGAAGGTGCGCCGCAAGCCGTTCTCCGTCGTCCTCTTCGACGAGGTCGAGAAGGCCCACCCCGATATCTTCAATTCCCTTCTCCAGATCCTGGAGGACGGTCGCCTGACCGACTCCCAGGGCCGGGTCGTGGACTTCAAGAACACGGTCATCATCATGACCACCAACCTCGGGACCCGGGACATCTCGAAGGGCTTCAACCTCGGCTTCGCGGCCCAGGGCGACACGAAGTCCAACTACGAGCGGATGAAGGCGAAGGTCAGCGACGAGCTGAAGCAGCACTTCCGTCCGGAGTTCCTCAACCGCGTGGACGACATCATCGTCTTCCCGCAGCTGACGCAGGACGACATCCTCCAGATCGTCGACCTGATGATCAGCCGCGTCGACGAGCGCCTCAAGGACCGGGACATGGGCATCGAGCTCTCCCAGTCCGCGAAGGAGCTCCTCGCGAAGAAGGGCTACGACCCCGTGATGGGCGCCCGGCCGCTGCGCCGGACGATCCAGCGCGAGATCGAGGACACGCTCTCCGAGAAGATCCTCTTCGGCGAGGTGCGCCCCGGCCACATCGTGGTCGTGGACACCGAGGGCGAGGGCGAGGAGCGCAAGTTCACCTTCCGCGGCGAGGAGAAGTCGGCCCTGCCGGACGCCCCGCCGATCGAGGCGACGGGCGGCACGGGCCCGAACCTGTCGAAGGACGCGTAAGCCTTAGCGCCTGAGCTGAGTGCGAGGGGCGGCCCCGGGACCTGAGGGTTCCGGGGCCGCCCCTTTCGCGTTCCGCTTCAGGAAAGGTAGGTCTGGACGTCGGGCGGGAGGTGCTCGGCTCCGCGGAAGGCCAGCCCCATGGCGAAGATCTGCCGTAGGGCGGGGAAAGCCGCCGCGACCGGTGCCAGGGAGCGGGACTTCCGGACGCCGGGGAGGAACTGCAGGCTGCGGACTGCGGGGAGCACGACGTCGGCCGGGCAGGAGTCCAGTGCGTCGACGCTGACGACAAGCGTCTCGAGGCGGGGCAGCGCGGCCATTTCCCGCCAGGAGCCGGCGGTCAGGCCACCGGATCCCATCGAGAGGTGGCGGAGGTCCTGATAGCGGGCGAGCCCTTCCAGACCGTCCTCCGGAAGGAAGGTGAAGTACAGCCACTCCAACGGAGCCGCGGGCGGCAGGTCGGTGAGCCGCCAAGGCGTCTCGGCGGAGAGCGCGAGAGACAGCATTTCGAGGTTCCCGAGCGAGGCCACCGCCTCCAGAGCACTGCTCGATGCCGGTCTGAAGAACAGTTCACGCAGGTTGCCGTGGGCCAGGAGCGCCGTCACACGGTCGTCCGAGACGGCATCCCCGAGGTCGAGCCGCTCCGGGCGGAGACCGAGGCGGAGGACCTCCGCCGCGTGCTCGTCCTGGGGCAGGACGAAGCGCAGTTCGGTCACGTCCAGGCGGGCGATGACCGCTTCGGCGTACGGGCGGGCCTCGAAGCGCCTCCACGCCCAGACGAGCTGCGCTCTGACGCCCAGCGCGGGATGGGTCACGAAGCGGGCCAGGTAGGGGATGGCGGCGTCCACGGTGATGTGACTCGCCGCGATCACCACCATCTCCGCCTCCTCGTCGCTCAGACCCTCCGGCCCCGGCAGCAGGTCGAGCACCAGCCGCCCCACCGCGGCGAGCTCACGTGCCTCGTCCGGGTCGCGCGGAGGGATCACCCGGGCCGTGCGGGCCAGGACCTCCTCCCGCACCTCCAGGGGCACCTCCGTCGCGTGTTCCAGCGCCGTCGCCGCGAGGAGAACCAGGCGGAGCTGTTTCTGGCGGTCCCCGGCCCGGTCCGCGGCCGCCAGCAGTTCCCGGAGGATCTCCGCGCACTCCCGAGGGCGGGCGTGGCCCACCGCCATGCGGATGACGTCCTCCCACTGGTCGTCCGTCGCGTGGCTGACGAGGACGCCGATGTCCCAGCGGTCCACCAGGGCCTTGGCCGCCAGGTAGTCCTGGAAGGTGCGGTGGACGAAGTCGACCGTCTCGGCGGTCGGCTCGCGCAGCAGACCGCTGCGGTGGAGGAGGTGGGTGAAGACCGCGCCGGGCGGATGCCCGGCGGCCTCGGCGACGGCGGGGACCGCTTCGGCGATCATCGACTCCGCGTGGGAGCGGTCCATCTGGAGGCGGCCGTTCAGCGTCAGCCAGTACGCCAGCCGCTGGATCAGCTGGATCTGGGGAGCCTCGTCGAGGACGAGGCCGGACGGGGCGCCCATGTCGCGCTCGCGGTCGCGCCGGGAGAGGAGCATCGACAGCGCGGCCTCGTAGAGAGCCTTGCGGCCGCGGGGCAGGAACCCCCGCCTGTCCCGGTGCAGGGCGCACACGAGACCGCACATGAGGGGGTTGGTGGCGAGCTGCGCGACCTGCTCGCTGGTGCGGAGGGCGTCGAGGAGCGGCTTCTCGTACGGCTCCGCCTCCGGTCCGGCGGCCCGGTGCCAGCGGCGTACGAAGGTGGTGACCTCGGCGCCGGTCATGGGGGAGAGGGTCAGCTCGGTGAAGCCCTCCGGGGTCAGCCAGTCGTCCTGGACGGCCGTGGGGCGCGAGGTCACGAGCCAGCGGTTGCCCTCGTACGTGTCGAGGAGGCCGCGGAGCCACTCGCGGGCGCGTCCGCGCTCGGTCTCGGGGATCTCGTCGATGCCGTCGACGAGGACCAGGCCCCGCCCTGCTGCGAGGACCCGGTCGGCCCAGCCCTCCGGCGGGGTGAGCGGGCAGCCGGCGGAGGCGAGGAAGTCGTCGGGGGAGGGGAGTCGCTCGCCGTGCCGGGTGAGCGCCCGCAGGGGGAGGACGAAGGGAATCCGGCCCTGGAGGTAGTCCATGGCGTCCGCCGGCTCCTCCGCGGCGGCGGAGGTCGTCAGCCATTGGACGAGCGTCGTCTTGCCCGCGCCGGCCGGGCCGCGCAGGAGGATCCTGTCGTGCTGGGCCAGTGCGAGATCGGCGCGGGTGACGGCCTGCTCACGGTCCTGGAGACGGTCAGGGTCCCCGGGCCTCGCCACGGGCCCGGCCCCCGTCGCCTCCAGCGACAGGTAGGCCACGTCCAGCGGCCACCTGTCCGGTGAGTCGCGGAGGTCGATGCCGTAGATGGTGAGCCGGCCGTGCTTCTTCGTCAGGTGGGCGAGGTACCGGCGTTCGAACTCCACGTCTCGGCCGTCCGTCCGCGGTGTCCGGCGGATGATCTCGTCGGCCTTGGCGATGAGCTCGGACTGACCGCGGGTCTGCTCCACCAGGCTGCGGGCGACGAAGGTGGAGCGCTGGGTGAAGAACTCCAGGATGTGGAGGCAGGCCCACTCGGTGAGCGTCTCCAGACAGAGGACGGAGTCCGTGGAGAGGCCGTCGGGGGCCGGGGCCGCCGCGCGCAGGAGCCGGGCGAGGGCCTGGTGTCCGAGCCGGACGGCCTGGACGTCGTCCATGTCGAGGTCGCCGAGTGCCAGGAGGGTGATCCCCAGGGCGTGGGCCATGGCCTCGGCCTCGTCGGCGGGGAACGGGGCCTCGCCGTGGCCGTCCCGGGCGCGTTCGACGAGTGTCGTCGCGAGCTTGTGGACGTCCTTCTCCGTGAGGGTGCGCTTCTCCCCGCGGAAGGAGACGAGGCCGGAGAGCCTCACCTTGGGCGCACTGCCGGTGAGGCCGGCGCCGGGAGGATCGGTGGCCAGCAGCTTTTTCAGCAGGGGGCCGATGGCCGCCGAGGCGAGCCGGGTGCCGATGAGTGCCGGTTCCATGTCTGTCCCCCCGAAGATCACCGAAGCGGCCAGCGTAGTGCCGGAGGGCGTTTCGTGGGGCTCGGTCGCGTGACCCAGGTCCCATCCGGGGGGACGGGCTGGTGACAAGGCGCACAGGCGTTTCGAGGGGTACTAGCCGGAATAGTAGGAACCTTTGGCCCCGGTTCGGGACGTTCAGGAGTCAACCGCCGGGACCTTGGTCCCGAAGGTCCCGAAACGGGCGTCGCCCGTCCCTTCCGGCCGTTGCGGGCCCCCGCGACATGGGATTAAACCGGTTTTCTTGTGTTGATATGTCCGTTTTCGGGGAGAGGGGGCGGGAGCGTCAAGGGTCGATCTTCGCCGGAGATCGCTACGACACGATGTCGTAGATGGGGTGTTTTGGCCGAAATGGGGGTCCGGGTTACCAAGGATGAGCAAGCCCGCCGCACGGCGTCGCCGCACAGCGACGCACAGCCGTTCGCGACGGGTTCCGTTCATCCCCTGACCCGGAGGTCTTCCCCCGCATGTCGAAGCGCGTCATGAACCCCGCCACCCGCGTCACCGTCGCCGCCCTCGCCGCCGCGGGTCTCGGAGCGTCGGTGGTCGCCGGAGCCGGTTCTGCCTTCGCCGCCGAGGGCAAGGCCGCTCCCCAGGCCGCCGCGAAGCTCCCCGCCACCGCCGCCGCGGCCGTCGCCGCCCAGGCCGAGGCCCAGGCGCACGCCGCCCAGGTGAAGGCCGCCGCCGCCAAGGCCCAGGCCGCCAAGGTCAAGGCCCAGCAGGCGAAGGCCCTGGAGGCGAAGGCCGCCAAGGCCGCGGCCGTGAAGAAGGCCGCCGTCGCCAAGCAGGCCGCCGCCAAGAAGGCCTCGGCCGCCTGGGTCAAGCCGGTCACGGGTGGCTACACCCTCACCGCCAGCTACAACCAGGGCGGCGCGATGTGGTCCCACAAGCACTCCGGCCAGGACTTCGCCGTCCCGGTCGGCACCCCGGTCAAGGCCGCGGGCGCGGGCACCGTCGTGAAGGCCGGCCCCAACGGCGGCGGCGACGGCCCGGCGTACGGCAACGCGATCGTCGTGAAGCACGCCAACGGCACGTACTCCCAGTACGCCCACCTGTCGAAGATCCAGGTCCACGTCGGCCAGAAGGTCTCCGCCGGCCAGCGCATCGCCCTGTCGGGCAACACCGGCAACTCCTCCGGCCCGCACCTGCACTTCGAGATCCGTACGACCCCGAACTACGGCTCCGCCGTCAACCCGTCCGCCTTCCTGCGGAACCACGGCGTGAGCATCTGAGATCGAGAAGGAGGAGTCAGCGCCCCTCGTGGGCCTGCTCCAGCATGTCGAGGGCGACCTCGAGGATGGCTTCCTGCCGCTCCTCGGGGTCGCCCTCGACGTTGTTCATCATGAAGAACGTCCCCGCGTGCAGCGTGAAGATCGCGCTGAGCGCCCGCACCTGGTCCTTCACCGAGAAGTCCGGGTCCTGGAGCAGTGCCGTCAGCTCGTGCATGCGCTCCTTGAACGTCATGCCGATGCTCAGCTTGCCCACCGCCGCCTGGTTCTCCTGCATGAAGCGGAAGAGCGGGCGGGCGGCGGCCAGCGCCGCCTGGTAGCGGACGAGCGTCTCGCGCCGGGTCTCCAGCGTGCGCGGCTGCTCCTTGGCCCAGGCGATGAGCTCGTCCATGGGCCGGGTCAGGTCGTCGAAGATCCCGACGAGGATGTCTTCCTTCGTCTTGAAGTGGTAGTAGAGCGCGGCCTTGGTGACGTCGAGGCGTTCGGCGATCTCGCGGAGCGAGGTCTTCTCGTAGCCCTGTTCGGCGAAGAGTTCGAGGGCCACGTCCTGGATGCGCTGGCGGGTGTTGCCTCGGGCCATGGCGGTCTCCACTTTCCACAAAACTTACTTGACGCCCGGCTAGTAACCGGCCTACCTTCCTCAGTGTAGTAACTAGCCGGGCGGCAAGTAAGTCCGAAGAGGCAGGCAGGGGACAGGGACATGGCGACGAAACAGAACACACGGGCGGTCGAGGAGGGGGAGACCGCGGGCGGGCCGCAGCCGCGCAGTGTCCGCGTCGTCCTCCTCGCCCTCATGATCGCGATGCTCCTCGCGATGCTGGACAACATGATCATCGGCACCGCCATGCCGACGATCGTCGGCGAGCTCGGCGGCCTGGAGCACCTCTCCTGGGTCGTCACCGCCTACACCCTGGCCACCGCCGCCTCCACCCCCATCTGGGGCAAGGTCGGCGACATGTTCGGCCGCAAGGGCGTCTTCCTCACCTCGATCGTGATCTTCCTGATCGGCTCGGCGCTCAGCGGCATGGCCCAGGACATGGGCCAGCTCATCGGCTTCCGCACGATCCAGGGCCTCGGCGCCGGCGGCCTCATGGTCGGCGTCATGGCGATCATCGGCGACCTGATCCCGCCCCGCGAGCGCGGCAAGTACCAGGGCATGATGGCCGGCGTGATGGCCCTCGCCATGATCGGCGGACCGCTGGTCGGCGGCACCATCACCGACCACTGGGGCTGGCGCTGGTCCTTCTACATCAACCTGCCGCTCGGCATCGTCGCCCTCGCCATGGTCTCCACCGTCCTGCACCTGCCGAAGAAGCAGCGCGCCACGGGCACCCGGATCGACTTCCTCGGTGCCGCGCTGCTGACCGTCGGCATCACCGCGATCGTCCTCGTCACCACCTGGGGCGGTACGGAGTACGCCTGGGGCTCGGCCACCATCGTCGGCCTGACCGCCGGCGGCCTCGCCGCGCTCGCCGCCTTCCTGTACGTGGAGACCCGCGCGAGCGACCCGATCATGCCGCTGCACATCTTCCGCAGCCGCAACTTCACGCTCATGTCGCTGATCGGCTTCCTCACCGGCTTCGTCATGTTCGGTGCGGTCCTCTACCTGCCGATCTTCCAGCAGTCCGTCCAGGGCGCCTCGGCGACCAACTCCGGCCTGCTGCTCCTGCCGATGCTGCTCTCGATGATGGTCGTGTCGCTGCTCGTCGGCCGGTTCACCACCAGCACCGGCAAGTACAAGATCTTCCCCGTGGTCGGCGGCGCCCTCATGACGGTCGGCCTCTTCCTGCTCTCCACCATGGACACCGGCACCTCGCGGCTCGTCTCCGGCGTCTGGATGGCCGTCCTCGGCGCGGGCATGGGCTTCCTGATGCAGATCACGATGCTCGTCGCGCAGAACAGCGTCGAGATGAAGGACATGGGCGTCGCCTCGTCCTCCACCACCCTCTTCCGGACCCTCGGCTCCTCCTTCGGCGTCGCGATCATGGGCGCGCTCTTCACGAACCGCGTCCAGGACGAGATGGCGGCGCGCGGCGGCTCCGGCCTGACCGAGCACACCGCGCAGCTCGACGCCGCGAGCCTGGCCAAGCTGCCGGAGGCGCTGCGCGAGGCCTACCAGCACGCGGTGGCCGTCGGCACGCACTCGGCCTTCCTGGTCGCCGCCTCGGTCTCCGTCCTCGGCTTCGTCCTCGCCCTCTTCGTGAAGGAGGTCGCACTCCGCGGCGCCGGACCGGCTGCCGCGGAGGCGAAGACGGAGTCCGGCGACGGCGCCCCGAAGGTCGCCGAGACCGTCTGATCGCGCTGGGCGAGACCGTCTGATCGCACTCGCACTCGCACTCGCACTCGCGCTCGCCGCGGCAGAGGTACGGGGAAGGGGCCGGGTCCACTCACAGGACCCGGCCCCTTCCCCGTACCGCCGGCTTCCCTCCCCGTGCCCGCGAGAGCGCGTCGTTCAGTCCACCGGCCGCAGCACGGGGAAGCTCCCCGTGGCCGTCGGCGCGTGGTCCGGCAGCCACAGCACCGCGATGGCGCCGCCCACCCCCTCGGGCGCCGTCGCCGAGGCCACGTTCCGGAAGGTCAGCCGGGCGCCGAGCACCCGGGCCTGGCCCGCCGCGATCGTCAGCCCCAGACCGTGGCCCTGGCCTGCGCGGTCGCTCGTCCCCGTACGGAACCGGCTCGGGCCCTCCTTGAGGAGCGCCTCGGGGAACCCGGGGCCGTGGTCGCGGACCCGGACCACCCGGCCCTCGACGGTGACCTCCACCGGCGGTTTGCCGTGCTTCGCCGCGTTCGCGAGCAGGTTGCCGAGGATCCGTTCGAGGCGGCGGGGGTCGGTGTTCACCCACGAGTCGTGGAAGACCCGGACGACCACCTCGGGGTCGAGCGCCCGCACCCGCCGCTCCACGAACTCGCCGAGCGCGATCTCCTGGAGCTCGGCCCGCTCCGAGGCGCTGTCGAGCCGGGCCACCTCGAGGACGTCCTCGACCAGCGTCCGCATCGCCTGCGCCCGGTCCCGTACGAGCTCGGTGGGGCGCCCCGGCGGCAGCAGCTCGGCCGCCGTGAGCAGCCCGGTCACGGGGGTGCGCAGCTCGTGCGCGATGTCCGCGGTGACGCGCCGCTCGGCCTCGATCCGCTCGCCCAGCGCGTCGGTGAGCGCGTCGACCGCGCGCGCCAGCTCGTCGGTCTCGTCGCGCACGACTCCGCCGATCGCTTCCCGCACCCGTACGTCCGTGTTGCCCTGGGCGACCCGGCCGGCCGCGGCGGCGGCCTTCCGCAGCCGCCGCGAGAGCTGGCCGCCGATGAGCACGCCGAGCGCGCAGCCGCCGAAGACCACGGAGACCGAGCCGATGACGAGCGCCCGGTCCAGGTCCTTCATGATCGCCGTGCTGCGGTCGGCGAAGGGGATGTGCATCGACAGGACGTCCCCGTTGGCGAGCGGTACGGCGGCCCACACGTCGGGCGGCCCGCCGTGCGGGTGCTCCTGCACGTAGGTGCCACGCCGCCGGTCCCGCATCAGCTGGTCGAGCTGGGGCGGCAGCGAGGGGTCGTTGATCTTCGTGCCGAACCGGGGCTCCTTCGGCTTCGCGGTCTCGTACATCCGCTGTGCGAAGAGGAGCCGCTCCATCTGCACCTCGCGCGCGTTGTCGAGCATCGAGATGCGGGCGGCGTTGTGCACGACGACGCTCAGCGTGACGGCGATGAGCGCGCCGACCGCCGCGATGGCCACGGCGATCTTCCAGCGGACGCCGGTGCGCAGGGCGGGGGGTCTCACGAGGCGCCTCCCCGGTCGTCGGATCGGCACGCTCAGCCCTTGAGCTTGTAGCCGAAGCCCCGGACCGTCTCGATCCGGTCCTGGCCGATCTTGGCGCGCAGCCGCTGCACGTGGACGTCGACGACCCGGGTGTCGCCGCCCCAGCCGTAGTCCCAGACCCGCTCCAGGAGCTTGTCGCGGGACAGGACGGTGCCGGGCGCGGTCGAGAACTCCAGGAGCAGCCGCATCTCGGTCGGGGTCAGCGCGACCGGCTTGCCGTCCTTGCGGACCTCCATGCCCTCGGTGTCGACCTCCAGGTCGCCGAAGGAGAGCGGCCCGCAGTCGGCCTGCTCGTCGCCCTGCTCGCCGGCTCCGGCGCCGCCGGCATGGCCGAAACGCCGCAGGACGGCCCGGATGCGGGCCATGAGGACGGCGCCGTCGAAGGGCTTGGTGACGTAGTCGTCGGCCCCCGCCTCCAGGCCGAGGACGACGTCGATGGAGTCGGCGCGCGCCGACAGCATGATGACCGGCACGGTCGACTCGTCGCGGATGCGGCGGCAGAGGCTGACGCCGTCCATGCCGGGCAGCATCACGTCGAGGAGGGCGATGTCCGGCCGCCGCGCCCGGAAGGCGTCGAGGCCGGAGAGGCCGTCGGGCATGGCCGTGACCCGGAAGCCGTCCCGTTCCAGGGCGAGCTGGGTGGCCTCACGGATGACGTCGTCGTCCTCGACGAAGAGGACATGGGTTTCGGCCATCGTGCGTGGGTGTCCTTCAAGGTGGGGGGAGGGATCAGTTCTCGGCGGGTTCGCTCGGGGACGGCTCGACGGCGCCGTCGACAGCGCGGCTGAAGTCGTTGTGCACCCAGTCGTGCTGGGTGAACCTGTTCCCCGCCCAGCGGTACGTGATCACGTCCTCGCCCGAGGGGTACGCGACCGGATCGCCCTTCGCGTACACCTGCTTGGTGATGATCAGATCGCCGCGGTCGATCGTGCCGTAGACGGCCGCGTCCTCCGCCATGAAGACATTCTCGTACCGGTCGCCCTCCTTCCGATACACGTACGTCCCGATGCCGACGGCATCACCGCAGGTCATCACGTTGACGACGACATCGGGAGCGACCCCGGCGGTGAGATTGCCGTAGGAGGCGTCCACCGGATACGAGTCGGCGACGCAGGGCTTCAGGTCGTCCTTGAACCGCTCGCCGATCTTCGGGTCGGCCTTCAGGAGCGCGATCGGATCCACCCGCGCGGCGGAGCGCGGATCGCCGGACGAGGACTGTGCGGCGGGGCTCGGCGCGGCGGCCGCGGTCTCGTCGACCCGGGCCGCGCCCTCGTCGCGGGAGCCCGTACCGCCGGTGGAGCAGGCGGCCACGGACAGCCCGATGGCGACGAGCCCGGCCACCGCCGTGATGCTCGCCGCCTTGACCGTCCGCCGGGGCTTCCCCGGTCCCTCGCCGGGATGCCGGGGCTTCCCCGGCTCCCCGCCGGGACCTCTCCCGGCCTCGGACCCGCTGTCGGCGTCTAGGCTGCCGCGCACCGCCCCAGCCCCCTCTCGTCGCCTCGGCCGTCGGTCCGCTCCCCGGCCCGGCCGCCCAGGGCCCGGGCGTCGAGGTCGCGGCTCTCCAGCTCCTGACGGAGCCGGGCCAGCGCGCGGTGGAGCGTGGACTTCACCGTACCCGCCGACATGCCGAGCGCCGCCGCCGTCTCCTCCGTGCTCATCTGCTCCCAGTGGCGCAGGACGACGACGCTGCGCTGCTTCGGCGCGAGGACCTTGAGGACGTCCATGAGGAGGGCCCGGTCGGCGTGCTGCTCGGTCCGGTCGTCGACGCTCGCGTCCGGGAGCTGTTCGGTGGGGACCTCCTCCAGCTTGCGGGAGCGCCACCACTCGGTACGCGTGTTGATCATGACCCGGCGGAGGTAGGCGTCGGCCAGGGACTTGTCGGCGATGCCGTCCCAGCGGCCGTACGTCCGCGCGAGCGCGGTCTGGAGCAGGTCCTGGGCGTCGACGGGGTCCGGGACGAGCCGACGCGCGCTGCGCAGCAGGGCGTCCTGCCGCGTGCGTACGTACTCCTCGAAGTCGAGCACCTCGCCGTGCCTCATCCGAACCGCCTCCGATCCCCGTGACCGCATGTCCCGCGGGCCGTCCCGCGTGATTCCTCGTTGTCGTCGCCGACGCTACGGAGGAGTTGTCACGGCACTGTGCGGGCCAGCCGTCGGCGGACGCACGGCTACCCGTCGGTTGTGTAACAGCGCTGGTGGAGGGCGCCGAGGGCGCGGCGGGCGCAAAACGGGGGAGGAGGGGCGGTACGGAGGGAAGGACCGCGCGGGCCGGGCCGGGGCGGGCAGGCCGGGTCCGGGTCAGCGGGCCGGGCCGGGCGGGCCGGGTCCGGGTCAGCGGGCCGGGCCGGGCGGGCCGGGGAGACGCCCCCCGAGCCCCCCCCCCCCGGCCCGCGCCCACGGCTCACGTCAGCGGCAGGCGGTACCGGCCGCCGTCCAGCGGTTCGACCAGGCCGTCGGAGACCAGGCCGTCCAGCGCCCGGCCCCGCTGGACCGGCTCGTCCCACACGGCGTCCAGGGCGGCCTGCGGGACCGGGTCCGTCGCGTCGCGCAGGACCGCGAGGAGCCGGCCGCGCACCTGCCGGTCCGTGCCCGCGTACGTCTGGCCGCGCCGCGGCGGGCCGTCGTGGGCCGGCTTCCCGGCCAGCTGCCAGGCGCAGCGCTCGGCGATCGGGCAGCGGCCGCAGTCCTCGTTGCGGGCCGTGCAGACCAGCGCGCCGAGCTCCATGGAGGCGGCGGCCCAGCGGGAGGCCGTCGCCTCGTCCTCCGGGAGCAGCGCCCGGGCGAGCCTGCGCTCGGCGGCCGTCGTCGCGTTCGGCGGGTACTGGACGCCGGTCGCGGCCCGCGCGAAGACCCGGCGCACGTTGGTGTCCAGGACCGCGTGCCGCTGCCCGTACGCGAAGGAGGCCACCGCCGCCGCCGTGTACTCGCCGATCCCGGGCAGCGCGAGCAGCTGCCCGTGGTCGCGGGGTACGTCTCCGCCGTGGCGCTCCGTTATGGCCACGGCGGCGGCGTGGAGCCGCAGCGCCCGGCGCGGGTAGCCGAGCCGCCCCCAGGCGCGCACGGCCTCGCCGGGCGCCTCGGCGGCCAGGTCGGCCGGGCGCGGCCAGCGGGCGAGCCACTGCTCGTACACCGGGAGGACCCGGACGACGGGGGTCTGCTGGAGCATGAACTCGCTGACCATCACCCCCCACGCCCCGGCCTCGGGGCGACGCCAGGGGAGGTCGCGGGCGTGCCGGTCGAACCAGGCGAGGACGGGCCCGTGCAGCTCCCGCGGGAGGACGGGGTCCGTGGCGGAGGCGCGGACGGGGATCGGGGAGGGAGTGTCGATGGAAGTCATGGCACCTCCGATCCTGGCACGTCCGCCGCGGGATCAGTACGCGCCGTGGCGTGCGCGCTCACGCCGTTCGGCGTGCGCGGGGGCGTGCGCGGCGGAGTGCGCGCCGACTCCGCGCCCCGCACACCACAGGACGGTCCGGTTCCGGCTGGACCTCGCCGTCTCCACCAGGGTCCGGACCGGCCGCTCGCCGAGCCGCATGACGAGGAAGGCGACCACGGCGCCGACGAGGAGGCCGACGGTCACGTCGTGCGGGTAGTGCACGCCGACGAAGACCCGGGAGAAGGCCATGAGCAGAGCCATCGGCACGGTCAGCCACACCATCCCGCGCCAGGACAGCGCGAGCGCGACGGCCGCGGCGCCCGCGATGGCCGAGTGGTTGCTCGGGAAGGACCAGTCGCCGTACGCCGGGCAGTCCACGAGCGCGGCGGGCGCGCCGACGACCGCGCGGCACGGCCGCTCCTCGTCGATCAGCGACTTCAGCGCCTCGCTCACCACGTAACCGAAGGCGGTGGCGAGCGGCGCGAGGAGCGCGAGCGCCATCATCCGGCTCGAACCCTCGCGGGCACGCCACCAGCCGACGAGGAACAGGACGCCGAAGAGCAGCAGCCCGAGCTCGGTCCACACCTCGGCGATCCACTGGAACCAGTGGGGGGTGGAGTGGGCGAAGTCGGCGACGTCGAGATACAGCCGGTCGGAGAGGTCGAGGAGGGAGTCCATGGTGCACGACGCTAACCGGAATCCGGGGCTCTTCGCCCCGGACCGAAGGCCAGAGGGACCCCCGACGAAAGTAGGGGGGCCGATCCGGACCGGCCGGATCGCCCCGATTCCCTTGCCCCGTAACCGAGTTCCGGGAAAGTTCCCGTCGGGGACGGATGTGATCATCGGTAAAACTTGGGGTCTTGAGCGGCGGGTGGGGCCGGAGTTGGGCCGGATCTCTCGTAAGGTTCGGTCGTGGGATCTTTGCGCAATCCGGTCGGGCCGCTTCCCTCCACCATCTACTGGCGACGGAGGGCGGTGGCGCTGTGCCTGGTCGCGGTCCTCGCCCTGCTCGCCGTCTGGGCCCTCACCTCGGGTGACGGCGGCGGCGGGAAGGCGGGCGGCGCGGCCAACGGCCCCGCCCCCACGCCCCCCTCCATCACACCGGGCCCCGCCGGCACCGGGCCGGCGATCAGCCAACAGCCCGGCGGCCGGGACGAGTCCGGGGACGGCGGAGACTCCGGCGACGGCGACTCCGCCGGCTCCGGTACGGGTACGAGCGCGGGTACGGGGACGGGCGCGGGCTCGGACGCCGGTACGGACGCGGGCGCGGACGCCGGGACCGAGGGCGTCGGCAAGAACGGCGACATCGACGGCGCGGGCGGCGACGGCGGCGCGGGCACCGGCGCGGGACAGCGGGTCCCGGCGAACTCCCCGCTCCCGAACTGCCCGGCGGGGTCCCTGAAGTTGACCCTCCGAAGCGCCAAGCTCAGCTACGAGGCCGGCGAGAAGCCGACGTTCCAGCTGGTCGCCGAGAACACCTCGAACACCGCCTGCAAGGCCGACTTCGGGCCGCGCAGCGCGGTTCTGACGATCAGTGACAAGCAGGACGACCAGGTCTGGGCCTCCGACGACTGCCCGCCCTCCGCCGCCCCCGTCCTGCTGAGCCTCCCCGCGCACGCCACGGTCACCCACACCGTCGAGTGGGACCGCGGTCGCAGCGCTCCCGGGTGCGCCACCCCCCCGGCGGGTCCGGCGGGCCCCGGGACGTACCTGGTGGAGGCGACGATGCCGGGTGCGAAGGTGTCCCCGGCGTCGTTCACGCTGGCGAAGGACTGAGCGGGACCGGACGGGACCGGACGGGACCGGACGGGACAGAACGGACGAGGAACGGCCGGGCGGTTGTCACCGCCCGGCCGTTCCTCGTCTGTGCGGTCTCAGACGTACCGCTCGAGGATCGAGGACTCCGCGAGCCGCGACAGACCCTCGCGGACGCTGCGGGCACGGGCCTCGCCGACGCCGTCGACCGTCTGGAGGTCGTCCACGCTCGCGGCGAGGAGCTTCTGCAGCCCGCCGAAGTGCTCCACGAGCCGCTCGATGATCGCGCCCGGCAGCCGCGGCACCTTCGCGAGGAGCCGGTAGCCGCGCGGCGAGACCGCCGAGTCGAGGGTCTCGGGCGAGCCGCTGTACCCGAGGGCGCGCGCCACGACCGGGAGCTCCAGGAGCTCGGTGTGGGTGAGCGCGTCCAGCTCGGTGAGCGCCTCGGCGACCGTCCGCGCCCGCTTGGCCGTGGGCTCGGGCACGTAGTCCCTGACGACGAGCTCGCGCTCCGGCTCGACGCCCGCGATCAGCTCGTCGAGCTGGAGGGAGAGCAGCCGGCCGTCGGTGCCGAGCTCGACCACGTACTCCGCGATCTCGGTGGCGATCCGGCGGACCATCTCCAGGCGCTGGGCGACGGCCGTCACGTCCCGGACCGTCACGAGGTCCTCGATCTCCAGGGCGGAGAGCGTGCCGGCCACCTCGTCGAGGCGCAGCTTGTACCGCTCCAGGGTCGCGAGGGCCTGGTTGGCGCGGGAGAGGATCGCGGCGGACTCCTCCAGGACCCGGCGTTCGCCGTTCACGTACAGCGCGATCAGGCGCATGGACTGGGAGACGGAGACGACAGGGAAGTTGCACTGCTTGGAGACCCGGTCCGCGGTGCGGTGCCGGGTGCCGGTCTCCTCGGTGGGGATGGAGGCGTCCGGGACCAGCTGCACGCCGGCGCGGTGGA
Source organism: Streptomyces sp. NPDC020807 (assembly GCF_040641575.1). Lineage (NCBI taxonomy): Bacteria > Bacillati > Actinomycetota > Actinomycetes > Kitasatosporales > Streptomycetaceae > Streptomyces > Streptomyces sp. NPDC020807. The sequence continues at coordinate 17,628 of NZ_JBFADU010000028.1, read as the reverse complement.
TCTTGGTGATGTCCTTGTCGAGGACGAGCGCGCCGTCGAGCTTGCAGAGCTCGCGCAGGCGCGTGGCGGCGAACTCGACGTCCAGCACGAAACCGCCGGTGCACATCGAGTCGACCGTCTTGTCGAGGCCGAGGACGATGAGACCGCCCGTGTTTCCCCGGAGGATCCGCTCCAGGCCGTCGCGCAGCGCGGTGCCCGGGGCGACCGCGCTCAGGGCCGCACGCATCAGCGCTTCGTTGCCGGAGCCCGCGCCGGACTTTCCGGGAGCTGCTGCCCCGTCCTTGGCTGCCACTGCACTCCTCCGGCTCGTACGGATGGGCGAGACCAGGGCAAAGTCTAGCGACACCACCCGGCCGGGGTCGTGGCCATATGTCCCGCGGGGCCGGAACGAGCGGCCCCGGCCTCGGTAGGAAGACGCACCGGAGGCCCTGAGAGTTGCCCGTGGGGTCCGGTCCGGCCCCGCCGGTGACACACCCGGCCCCGCCGGCGGCCGAGGCGCGGGGGCCGGGGCCCGGCCCCGGTTTCGGGAAAGGGCGGTGCGGGGGGAGAAGGCCCACCGCGGGCGCCCACCCACCGGCTCCTGGTACGCCTACGGGCCTTGGGCACCGGCTCCTGGCACGCCCACCGGCCCCGGGCACAGGCTCTCGGCACGCCCACCGGCCCCGGCTCCGCCCACCGAACCCGGCACCGGTCCCCGGCACCGGCCCCCGCCCCTCACCGCCCCGCCGCGTCCTCCGTCGGCTTCGCCCTCCGGCCGCGCGGCAGGACCCGCAGCGCGTCCCCCATGTCCGCCACTTCCGTCACCTTCATGCCCGGCGGGACCTTGCCCGGGTCCGGCGGGACCAGCGCGTGGGTGAAGCCGAGGCGGTGGGCCTCGGCCAGACGGCGCTGGACGCCCGTCACCCGGCGGACCTCGCCCGCGAGGCCGACCTCGCCGATCGCGACGAGGTTCTTCGGCAGCGGCGTGTCGCTCGCCGCCGAGGCGAGGGCGAGCGCGATGGCCAGGTCCGCGGCGGGCTCGGACAGCTTCACGCCGCCGACCGTCGCGCTGTAGATGTCCCGCTTGCCGAGCGCGCTGATCCGGCCCCGCTGCTCCAGGACCGCGAGCATCATCGAGACCCGGGAGGTCTCCAGACCCGAGACGGTCCGCCGCGGGGAGGGGATCTGGGAGTCGACCGTCAGCGACTGCACCTCGGCGACCAGCGGCCGGCGGCCCTCCAGGGTGACCGTCAGGCAGGTGCCGGGCACGGCCACGTCGCGCCGGGTCAGGAAGAGCCCGGACGGGTCGGCGAGGCCCGTGATGCCCTCGTCGTGCAGCTCGAAGCAGCCGACCTCGTCCGTCGCCCCGTACCGGTTCTTCACGCCCCGGACCAGCCGCAGCCGCGCGTGCCGGTCGCCCTCGAAGCTCAGGACGACGTCGACCAGGTGCTCCAGGAGCCGGGGACCGGCGATGGCGCCGTCCTTGGTGACGTGGCCGACGAGGAGCGTGGACATGCCCCGCTCCTTGGAGGCGCGGATGAGCGCGCCCGCGACCTCGCGGACCTGGGCCATGCCGCCCGGCGCGCCGTCGATCTCGGGCGAGGCGACGGTCTGCACCGAGTCCATGATCAGCAGCGAGGGCTTCACGGCGTCGAGGTGCCCGAGGACGGCCGACAGGTCGGTCTCGGCCGCCAGGTACAGGTGGTCGCTGAGCGCGCCGATGCGGTCGGCGCGCAGCCGGACCTGGCTCGCGGACTCCTCGCCCGTCACGTACAGCGTGCGGTGCTCGTCGCTCGCCGCCTTGGCCGCCACGTCGAGCAGCAGCGTGGACTTGCCGACGCCCGGCTCGCCCGCGAGCAGCACGACGGCACCGGGCACGAGCCCTCCGCCGAGGACCCGGTCCAGCTCGTCGACGCCGGTCGAGCGGGCGGTCGCCTGTCGGCCGTCGACCTGGCCGATGGGCAGCGCGGCGGTGGAGACGCGCCCCGCCGCGGTCGTCCGGACGGCGGGCGCGCCGTACTCCTCGACCGTCCCCCAGGCCTGGCATTCGGGGCAGCGGCCGAGCCACTTGGCCGTCTGCCAGCCGCACTCGGTGCAGCGGTAGGACGGCCGGTCCTTGGCGGTTTTCGTACGGGCAGCCATGTCCCACACCGTAGCGGCCCCCACTGACAGCGCCCCGGAGACGGGGGCCCGTCCCGCCACCGACAGCGATGCCCAGGCCCCGGCCGTCCACGATCGGGTGAGGGAACGGGCAGTTCCTGTCCCCTTTCGAGCGATAGCTTCACCCGTACGAATGAGAAGTGTTCAACCGGTACGAAGAACGACCCCCGCGCTGCCTACCGTCGCCCCGTGACGAGCAGCAGGCTGGATCCCCCGACACGCACCACCGGCGCACACCGGGCCCGTCGCGGTGCCGCGGCCCAGGGACCGCGCGCGCTCGGCCGACGGCCCCCGGCCCGCTACGAGGCCGCCCTCGACGGCCTCTACACGTACTGCCTCTCCGTGCTCTGCGACCACGACACGGCCACCGCCGTCCTCGGCGACGTCCTCGCCGTCGCCGACCGCCACCACGGCCGCTGCCCCTCCGACGAGGACGGCCGCACGGCCTGGCTGTACGCGCTCGCGCGCTGGGCCTGCCTGCGCACCCTCGGCGAGCAGCGCCGCAAGCGCCAGGGCGCCCACACCGGCCGCCCCGCCGTCACCGCGCCCGAGCCGCCCCCCGTCTCCGAGGCGACCGCCGAGCGCCGCCGCGCCGAACTCGCCCGACTCGCCTGGCCCGAGGCCGCCGGCACCACCCCCGAGCAGCGCGAGGCCCTCGAACTGGCCGTCCGGCACGGCCTGACCCACCGCCAGGTCGCCGCCGTCCTCGTCCTCGACCCGCTCGCCGCCCGCGAGCTCCTCGCCACCGCCGCCTGCGAGGTCGAGCGGACCCGCGCCGCCCTCGCCGTCGTCGAGACCGGCAGCTGCCCCACCGTCGCCCGGCTCACCGGCGACCAGCGGGTCCTGCTCTCGGCCGCCCTCCGCGCCGAACTCGTCCGGCACGTCGACGACTGCCCGCGCTGCCGCCGGGCCGCCGAGCGCGTCGGCGCCACCGGCCCCTGGCCCGGCGCCGCGCCCCTGCCCCCGGCCCGGCTCCCGCTCGTCGAAGCGCCCAGGGCCGCCGCGTACATGGCGATGCTGCACGTCCCGCGCGCGCGTGCCGGCGCCCCGCGCTTCGCGCCGACCGGCTTCCCCCTGGACCCGAAGGACCATACGGCCCGCCGCGACCGGCTGCGCGCCCGCGCGGTCACGACCACCGTCGTCGCCGCCGTCGTGGCCGCCCCGGTCCTCGCCCTGTGGACCTCGTACCGCGGCGCCCCGGCCTCCGACACGGGCCCGCGGGACCGGTCACGGATCAGCGCGCGGGAGGCGGGCGAGTCGACCGGCCCGGACGGCGGCCCGTACGACCGCTACGAGAACGCGGGCAACGCCCACACCAGCCCCGACCCCCGCTTCACCCAGGGCAGCCGCGCCCCCGACGTCTCGGTCGAGGTGGTCAGCCCCGGCGGCCCCACGGGCCCCACGGCCCCCGCACGCCCCGGCGAACCGGCCCCCGGCTGGCTGACCGTCGGCGCGCGCGGCAGCGGCGACCTGACCCTGCTCACCCTCACCGCCGGCGGCGGAACCTCCGTCGACTGGATCCTCTGGACGGACGCCCCCTGGCTGTACGTGAGCCAGGCCTCCGGCACCCTCCGCCCCGGCGAGACGGTCACCGTGGTCGTCCGCGTCGACCACGGCCGCGAACCCACGCGCGCGTGGAGCGCCCGGATCGGCGTGAACCCCTCGGGCGCGGTGGTCAGGATCAGCGGTCAGGGCCGTCCGCAGTCGCGGGCCGTGCCCCCGGCCGGACCACCGCCGACCACGACCGCCCCGACCACCCCGCCGACCGCGCCCCCGACGACGCCGACGGACCCGCCGACCTCCCCGCCGAGCACAGATCCGACGACCCCGCCGACGACCGATCCGACCACGCCCCCGCCGACGACCGACCCGACGACCCCGCCGCCGACGGAACCGCCCACGTCACCCCCGACGACGGACCCGACCACGCCCCCGCCGACCACCGACCCGCCCCCGACGACGGACCCGGGCACGACGGACCCCGGGACGCCCGACCCGGGCCCCACGGACCCCGGAACGACGGACCCGGGAACGACACCCCCGCCGTCGTCCTCCTAGAAAAGGCCCGGAGGAACCTCCGCGGGACCGGCCGGCTTCGGGTCCGCCGGCCACGCGCCCGCCGACTACGCGTCCTCCGGCTACGCGACCTACGGCTTCGGGTCCGCCGGATGCGGAGCCACCAGCGGCAGCGCCGAAGCGAGCCGCGCCTCGCAGAGCCCGGCGAGGACCTCGTACGCCTCCTTGCCCATCATCTCGGTGAGCTCGGGCCGGTACGAGACGTAGACCGGTTCCCCGGCGCCGTGCGCCGAGGTCGCCGAGGTGCACCACCAGTGCAGGTCGTGACCGCCGGGACCCCAGCCCCTGCGGTCGTACTCGCCGATCGACACCTGGAGGACCCGCGTGTCGTCGGGCCGGTCGATCCAGTCGTACGTCCTGCGGACCGGCAGCTGCCAGCAGACGTCCGGCTTCGTCTCCAGCGGCTCCCGGCCCTCCTTCAGGGCCAGGATGTGCAGCGAGCAGCCCGCGCCGCCCGCGAAACCGGGACGGTTCTGGAAGATGCAGGACCCCTCCCAGCGGCGGGTCTGCCGGTCGCCGTCCTCGTCGAGCTGCGTCCAGCCCGAGTCCGTGCCGACGTCGTGGAACTGCCACAGCTCCGGCGTCAGGCGCGCCACGTGCGACGCGACCCGCTTCTCGTCGTCCTCGTCGGAGAAGTGCGCGCCCAGCGTGCAGCAGCCGTCGTCCGCCCGGCCCGCCTGGATGCCCTGGCAGCCGCTCCCGAAGACGCAGGTCCACCGCGAGGTCAGCCACGTCAGGTCGCAGCGGAAGACCTGCTCGTCATCGGCCGGGTCCGGGAACTCGACCCACGCGCGCGCGAAGTCGAGGCCCTTCTCGTCGGGTTCCGCGCCCTTGCCCCGCTTCTTGGCACTCTTCACGACGGCGCTCTTCACGACGGCGCTCTTCACGACGGCGCTCTTCACGACGGCGCTCTTCACGACGGCGCTCTTCATGTCGCCGTTCTTCGCGTCCGCACTCTTCGCGTCGGCGTTCTTCGCGGCCTTACCGACCTTGTCGGCCTTCTTCGTCTTTGGCACAAAGTCCAGCCTATGCGGGCGGGCGCAGTAGCGTTCCGCCCATGAGACTCGGAGTCCTCGACGTCGGTTCGAACACAGTGCACCTGCTCGTGGTGGACGCCCATCCAGGCGCCCGCCCGCTGCCCGCCCACTCCCACAAGGCGGAGCTGCGCCTCGCCGAGCTCCTCGACGAGCACGGTGCCATCGCGCCGAGCGGCGTCGAGCGGCTGATCGCGACCGTCCGCGACGCGCTCCAGGCGGCCGAGGACAAGGGCTGCGAAGAGGTCCTGCCGTTCGCGACCTCGGCGGTGCGGGAGGCGACCAACGCCGACGAGGTCCTCGCCCGCGTCAAGGCGGAGACCGGCGTCGACCTCCAGGTCCTCACCGGCGGGGAGGAGGCCCGGCTCACCTTCCTCGCCGCCCGCCGCTGGTTCGGCTGGTCCGCCGGCAAGCTCCTCCTCCTCGACATCGGCGGCGGCTCCCTCGAAGTCGCGTACGGCATCGACGAGGACCCGGACACGGCCGTCTCCCTGCCGCTCGGCGCCGGCCGCCTCACCGCCGGCTGGCTGCCCGGCGACCCGGCCGACAGTGCTGACGTGAAGGCCCTGCGCCGCCACGTCCGCGCCCAGATCGCCCGTACGGTCGGCGAGTTCAGCCGCTTCGGACGCCCCGACCACGTCGTGGCCACCTCAAAGACCTTCAAGCAGCTCGCCCGGATCGCCGGAGCACCCGGATCGAGCGACGGCCTCTACGTCCAGCGCGTCCTGTCCCGCAAGGCCCTGGAGGAGTGGGTCCCGCGCCTCGCCGAGATGACCGTCGCCGAGCGCTCCGCCCTGCCCGGCGTCTCCGAGGGCCGCGCCCCGCAGCTCCTCGCGGGCGCGCTCGTCGCCGAGGCCGCGATGGACCTGCTGGGCGTGGAGGACCTGGAGATCTGCCCGTGGGCCCTGCGCGAGGGCGTGATTCTGCGCCGCCTGGACCACCTGCCGGAGGAGTAGGGGGCCGCCCGGCGCCCGGCCCCGCGTGACCGGAACCACTCCGGGGCCGCCGCCCCGCCCCGTACCCTGTCCAGATGGCAGAAGCAGTGGTGCGCATCCCGGATGCGAAGGTCGCCCTGTCGACGGCCTCGGTCTATCCGGAGTCGACGGCGACGGCCTTCGAGATCGCCGCGCGCCTGGGCTACGACGGCGTCGAGGTCATGGTCTGGACCGACCCGGTCAGCCAGGACGTCGAGGCGCTCCGCCGCCTCTCCGACTACCACCAGGTCCCGATCCTCGCCGTCCACGCCCCCTGCCTCCTCATCACCCAGCGCGTCTGGTCCACCGACCCGTGGGTCAAGCTCCAGCGCGCGCGGGCCGCCGCCGAGCGGCTCGGCGCGTCGACGGTGGTCGTCCACCCGCCCTTCCGCTGGCAGCGCCAGTACGCCAGGGACTTCGTCTCCGGCATCTGGCGGATGGCCGACGAGACCGACGTGCGGTTCGCCGTCGAGAACATGTACCCGTGGCGGTACAAGGACCGCGAGATGCTCGCGTACGCCCCCGAGTGGGACGTCACGAAGGACGACTACCGGCACTTCACCGTCGACCTCTCGCACACCGCGACCGCCCGCACGGACGCCCTCGCGATGATCGACCGCATGGGCGACCGCCTCGGCCACGTCCACCTCGCCGACGGCAAGGGCTCCGCCAAGGACGAGCACCTGGTCCCGGGCCGCGGCACGCAGCCCTGTGCCGAGCTCCTGGAGCGGCTCGCCCTCACCGGCTTCGACGGGCACGTCGTCATCGAGGTCAACACCCGCCGCGCGATGTCAGCCGCCGAACGCGAGGCCGACCTCGCCGAGGCCCTCGCCTTCACCCGGCTCCACCTCGCCTCGGCCGCGGCCCGCGCCGCCGGCCCGGCGGGCGCTCGGACCGCCTCCCCGGCCGCCGACCGCACCACCGAGCGGACCGAAGGGGCGCCGCGCCCATGACCGACCCGGCCCCGCGCCGGCGCGGCCGCCCCTCCCGTACGGCGGAGGAGAGCGGACCGGACGCGCGGACCCGCATCCTCGAAGCGGCCCGTGCGCAGTTCGCCGAGCGCGGGTACGACAAGGCCTCCGTGCGCGGCATCGCCAAGGCCGCCGGGGTCGACCCGGCGCTCGTGCACCACTACTTCGGCACGAAGGACGAGGTCTTCGCCGCCGCGATCGAGGTCTCCTTCGAACCGGCGCTCGTCGTCCCGTCGATCATCGGCGGCCCCCGCGAGGCCATCGGGGAGCGGCTGGCGCGCTTCTTCGTCGGCGTCTGGGAGAACCCGGTCAGCCGGGCCCCGCTGCTCGCGATCGTCCGCTCCGCGCTGACCCACGAGGCGGCGGCCAAGGTGCTGCGGGGCTTCGTGCTCCGCCGGCTCCTGGAGCGGATCGCCGCCGAGCTCGACGTACCGGACCCCGAGCTGCGCGCGGAGCTCGCCGCCTCGCACATGATCGGGATCGTGATCCTGCGGTACGTGATCGAGGTCGAGCCGCTGGCCTCGGTGGACCCGGAGGAGATCGTGGCCCAGGTGGCCCCGACCCTCCAGCGGTACCTGACCGAAGCCTGAACAGGACGTCCGCATCCCGGACACCCTGTCCAGATCTTGGAGCGTCGGCGTACGCTCGTAAGCAAGCACACCCATCACGAGGAGCGAGCGACGATGCCCGAGCTGAGGTCCCGCACAGTCACCCACGGCCGCAACATGGCGGGCGCCCGCGCCCTTATGCGCGCCTCCGGTGTACCCGGCGCGGACATCGGCCGGAAGCCCGTCATCGCGGTCGCCAACTCCTTCACGGAGTTCGTCCCCGGCCACACCCACCTCCAGCCGGTCGGCCGGATCGTCTCCGACGCCATCACGGCGGCCGGCGGCATCGCCCGCGAGTTCAACACGATCGCCGTCGACGACGGCATCGCGATGGGCCACGGCGGCATGCTCTACTCCCTGCCCTCCCGCGACCTGATCGCGGACAGCGTGGAGTACATGGTCGAGGCGCACTGCGCCGACGCCCTGATCTGCATCTCCAACTGCGACAAGATCACCCCCGGCATGCTGATGGCCGCCCTGCGCCTCAACATCCCGACGGTCTTCGTCTCCGGCGGCCCGATGGAGGCCGGCCGCGCGGTCCTCGTCGACGGCACGGTCCGCACGCTCGACCTGGTCGACGCGATGTCCGACGCCGTGAACCCCAAGATCTCGGACGAGGACATGCTCCGGATCGAGGAGAACGCCTGTCCGACCTGCGGCTCCTGTTCCGGCATGTTCACGGCCAACTCGATGAACTGCCTGACCGAGGCCATCGGCCTCTCCCTCCCCGGCAACGGCTCGCTCCTCGCCACCCACACCGCCCGCAAGGGGCTGTACGAGGCCGCGGCGCGCACGGTCGTCGACATCACCCGCCGGTACTACGACGAGGACGACGCCTCCGTCCTGCCCCGCTCGATCGCGACCCGCGCGGCCTTCGAGAACGCCATGGCGCTCGACATCGCCATGGGCGGCTCGACCAACACGATCCTGCACCTGCTCGCCGCCGCCCAGGAGGCAGAGGTCGCCTACGGCCTGCCGGACATGGACGAGGTCTCGCGCCGGGTGCCCTGCCTGTCGAAGGTCGCCCCGAACGTCGCCAAGGACCGCACGTACTACATGGAGGACGTGCACCGGGCCGGCGGCATCCCGGCCATCCTCGGCGAGCTCTACCGCGGCGGCCTGCTCAACGAGGACGTCCACTCCGTCCACTCCCGCTCCATCAAGGAGTGGCTCGACACCTGGGACGTCCGCGGCGGCGCCGCGTCCGAGGAGGCCGTCGAGCTGTTCCACGCGGGCCCCGGCTGCGTCCGCTCCGCGACCGCCTTCTCCCAGTCCGAGCGCTGGGAGGCCCTCGACGTGGACGCGGCCGGCGGCTGCATCCGCGACGTCGCGCACGCCTACTCCAAGGACGGCGGCCTCGCCGTCCTGCACGGCAACCTCGCCGTCGACGGCTGTGTCGTGAAGACCGCCGGCGTCGACGAGTCGATCTGGACCTTCGAGGGCCCGGCCGTCGTCTGCGAGTCGCAGGACGAGGCCGTCCAGAAGATCCTCCTCAAGGAGGTCAAGGAGGGCGACGTCGTCGTCATCCGCTACGAGGGCCCCAAGGGCGGCCCCGGCATGCAGGAGATGCTCTACCCGACCTCGTACCTGAAGGGCCGCGGCCTGGGCAAGGCGTGCGCCCTGGTCACCGACGGCCGCTTCTCCGGCGGCACCTCGGGCCTCTCCATCGGCCACGCCTCCCCCGAGGCCGCGTCCGGCGGCACGATCGCCCTCGTGGAGGACGGCGACCGCATCCGCATCGACATCCCGAACCGCTCCATCGAGCTCCTCGTCGACGAGGCCACCCTCGCGGCCCGCCGCGAGGCGCTGAACGGGGAGTACGCGCCGAAGAACCGCGAGCGCAAGGTCTCCGCGGCCCTCCGGGCGTACGCGGCGATGGCGACGAGCGCCGACAAGGGCGCGGTCAGGGACGTGACGAAGCTGGGCTGAGCCCGGCGCGGCTTTCGCGAGAGAGAGGGGGGTACGGGCACGAGGCCCGTACCCCCCTCTCGCCTACCAGGCCGCGGGCTCGCGCGCGTCGACCGCGAAGACGGATCCGTCGGGCGCGGTCCCGAAGATCCGGTCCCCGGCGACCAGCGGCTCGGGCACGCGGGGCGCGTAGCCGAGCCGGCCGTTCCGCAGCCGGGGCCGCGTCTGGCCGATCAGGGCGCCGCGCGCGGTGTCGACGGCGAGGAGACGCCCGTCCTGGACGGAGAAGTAGAGCCGGTCGCCGGGGCCGACGACCGGCACGGACGTGTTCCCGGCGCCGGTCTCCAGCTCCCAGACGACCCTCCCCTTGGGCGCGGCGGTGTCGAAGGCGGTGAGGTGTCCGTACGTGTCGAGGAGGTGGACGACCGCGCCGCGCACGGCGGCGCCCCGCACGTCGATCCGGTGGGGGAGGGCGAGGCGGCGCGCGGACCCGGCGGTGTCACCGGCGGCGACGAGCACGAGCGCGTCGATCAGCGGGTTCTCGTAGGTGTCGCCGAGGACGAGGCTCCCGTCGCCGGTGTGGCCCAGCGGGGCGAGCTCGCCGTCCAGGGTCAGGTCGCGGACGAGTTCGCCGGTCGCGGGCCGGACGGAGCCGACCCGCGTGGCGGTGCCGTCGGCGGAGACCTCGGAGATCGCCAGCAGCCCGGAGACGGGGTCGTACGGTCCGAGGCGCGGGGTCGTGAACCCGGCGATCCCGTGCCGCCACAGCTCCTTGCCGTCGGTGCCGCCGATCGCCCGCAGGCCGCCGTACCCGTCGCTCAGGACGACGGCGTCACCGGCCGGCAGGTACGACTCCGGGGCCTGGCCCGGCTTCTCCTCCGCCGAGCTCCAGGCGAGGGACCCGCCCCTGGCGGCGTACGCCTTGAGCGGCCCGGTCGGGTCGGCGGCGCCGACGAGGCCCTCGCCGAGGAAGACGGGCGCGGCCGGGGTCTCCTCCTCGACGGGGACGGTCCGCGACCAGAGGGTCCGGCCGGTGACCGGGTCGAGCCGGGCGAGGCCGATGCCCCGGGCGGCGCAGTACAGCCCGCCGACGCCGTGCGCGCAGGCGGGGGCTGCCGTGGAGCCGGTGGTCTGGAGCGGGGTCCGCCAGCCGGTGAAGACCGTGGCGACCTCGTCCGGGCGCGCGGGCGTCTCGGGTCCGCCGTCCGCCGGGGTGCGCAGCGCCCCGTACAGCCCGGCGCCGGTGAGGGCGAGCACGGCGACGAGCGCGAGGGTCAGACGCGGCCGCACGCGCGCGCGGGTGCGCGTTCTCCGTCGGCGGCCGGGAACGGTGGCAGCGTGGGAGGTGCCGGGGGCGGTGGTCGTCGCCGGTCCCGCGGACCCCGCCGACCTGACCCGGGTGTCCACGTCCCACGAGGGGGAGGCGCCGGGCACGCCGCCGTCCTCCGCCCCGGGCGCGGGCACCGGCAGGGTGGGCCGCCTCCGCTGTGTCGGTATGAAGGCCTCCGCCTCGTACGAGGGAGGCAGCAGCCCCGACATGATCTCGGCGGGTGTCGGGCGGTCGGCCGGCTCCTTGGCGAGGCAGCGCGCGACGAGCGGCGCCAGCTCCTCCGGTACGCCGGCGAGGTCGGGCTCGTCGTGGACGACCTGGTAGGCCACGATGTAGGGGCTGTCGGAGTCGAACGGGCCGTGCCCGGTCGCCGCGTGCACGAGGACGGAGCCCAGTGCGAAGACGTCCGCCGCCGGCCCGACCTCCTTCGGCCGCTGGAACTGCTCGGGCGCCATGAACGGCGGCGAACCGATGAGCTTGCCGGTCTCCGTGTGCAGGTCGCTGTCGACGGGCCGGGAGATGCCGAAGTCGATGACCTTCGGCCCGGTGTCCGTCAGCAGGACGTTGCTGGGCTTGAGGTCCCGGTGGACGACGCCGGCGCGGTGGATGTCCCGCAGTGCCTCCGCGAGCCCGGCGGTGAGCCGCCGGAGTTCGGCGGGGGACAGGGGCCCGTTCCGCTTCACCTGGTCGGCGAGGGTCGGGCCGGGGACGTGGAGGGTCGCCATCCAGGGGCGCACGGCGTCGGGGTCGGCGTCCACGACCGGCGCGGTGAAGGCGCCGCTGACCCTGCGGGCCGCGGCGACCTCCTGGCGGAAACGCGCCCTGAACTCGGGGTCCTCCGCGTACCTGGCGTGGACGACCTTGACCGCGAGGCGCAGGCCTGACGCCGAGGCCGCGAGATGGACGACGCCCATGCCGCCCGACCCCAGACAGGCCTGGAGCCGGTACTCACCCGCGTACTCCGGCTCTTCCGCGTCCCGGTCGGCGCCGGTCCCGCGCAACGGTGGCATGCCCCACCCCCGTGTGATTCCCCGTCACATCGCGCGCGTGCGCGACCCGTCGGAGCCTAGTCCATGGTGCCCGTGATGTCGGAGGAGCTTGCTAGCCTGCGCGTCGCAGAGAGTGAAACTGGGCGCAGTGCTTTTCGCGCCATGGGGGAGGACACCGAAGATGACCGTGAAGCGCTATGCCACCGCCCCGGGCTACCGGGTGAACGTCCGCTCGGGCCCGAGCACGCAGTACCCGATCGTCCGCACCCTCGCCGCGGGCGCCACCGTGCCGATCTACTGCCAGAAGCCGGGCGAATGGGTCAGCGGCCCGTACGGCACCACCAGCCTCTGGGACAACATCGCCACCGGCGAGTACGTCTCCGACGCGTACGTGCACACGGGCAGCGACAGCTACGTCGCCCCGCGCTGCGTCTGAGCCCTTCGTCGTCGCTCCGGGGATAATCGACCTCGTGAGCGACGACGAGCAGACCCCCCACCCCACCCCGGCGAAGACCGGCGGCCCGCAGCCCGAGGAGATCCGTTTCTTCGGGACGACCTGGGTCGACCACAGCGGCAACTACGCGCTCCGCCGCGTCGGCATGGCCGCCGGCTCGCTCGCCGCCGCCGTCGCGGCCTGCTTCGTCCTGCGCTTCGCCTACGAGGGCCTTCAGATCGCGGACATCGGCTCCTTCGTGAACCTGCTGGTCGTCGTGATGTTCGCGGTCTGCAGCGCCATCGCCTTCGCCAAGACCTGGGAGGGCTTCGGCCGCCGCCCCGCCGACCCGGCCCGCGAGGAGTCCCTCCGCAGCCTCAAGGCGATCGGCTTCATCGGCTCGCTCCTGGCCTACTTCCTCCGCTGCCTCACCGAGGCCCCCGGCGAGAAGCTCCGCCGCGCGGAGTACGAGACCGCCCTCGTCCAGTACGAGAAGCGCCGCGGCGCCCGCACCGGCAACCCGGCCGCCCGTAAGAAGCCCAAGCGCAAGTAGGCGCGAGCGGCCGTCCGCATGCTTGACGGAGGGCACCCCCAGGTCCAGAATTCATCACATGATGAATTCCCCCACGGGGACGGCCCCGGCCGCCATCACCGCCCAGGCCCTCACCGCCGTCCGCGGCGACCGCACGGTCCTGCGCGGCCTCGACTTCACCGTCCCCGCCGGCCGCATCACCGGCCTCCTCGGCCCCTCCGGCTGCGGCAAGACCACCCTCATGCGCGCGATCGTCGGCACCCAGGCCCAGGTCGGCGGGACCCTCCAGGTCCTCGGCCACCCCGCCGGCGACCCGGCCCTCCGCTCCCGCATCGGCTACGTCACCCAGGCCCCCTCCGTCTACGACGACCTCACCGTCCGACAGAACCTCGACTACTTCGCCGCCGTCCTCCTTCCCGGCCGCGCCCACCGCCACGACCGCCGCGCCGCTGTCGACCGCGCCATCGCCGACGTCGACCTCACCTCGCACGCCGACTCCCTCGCCGGCCGCCTCTCCGGCGGCCAGCGCAGCCGCGTCTCCCTCGCCGTCGCCCTCCTCGGCACCCCCGACCTCCTCGTCCTCGACGAACCCACCGTCGGCCTCGACCCCGTCCTCCGCCGCGACCTCTGGGACCTCTTCCACCGCATCGCCGCCGACCGCGGCACCACGCTCCTCGTCTCCTCCCACGTCATGGACGAGGCCGAGCGCTGCCACCGGCTCCTCCTCATGCGCGAGGGCGAGATCCTCGCCGAGGACACCCCGGAAGCCCTCCGTCGCCGCAACGACACCGCCACCGTCGAAGAGGCCTTCCTCCACCTGGTCGACGCGGCCGCCGCCCGCGCGGCCCAGGCCGCCCAGGCCCCCACGCCCGCCCCCGCGCACCAGGAGCCCCGCTCATGAACGGCGCCCGCACCCTCGCCACCGCCGCCCGCGTCCTGCGCCAGCTGCGCCACGACCCCCGCTCGATCGCGCTGATGCTCCTCGTCCCCTGCGTGATGCTCTTCCTGCTCCGCTACGTCTTCGACGGAAGCCCCGGCACCTTCGACAACATCGGCGCCTCCCTGCTCGGCATCTTCCCGCTCATCACGATGTTCCTGGTCACCTCCATCGCCACCCTCAGGGAACGCACCTCCGGCACCCTCGAACGCCTCCTGGCCATGCCCCTCGGCAAGGGCGACCTCATCGCCGGCTACGCCCTCGCCTTCGGCCTCCTCGCCGTCGTCCAGTCCGCCCTGGCCACCGGCCTCGCCGTCTGGTTCCTCGGCCTCGACGTCGTCGGCTCCCCCTGGCTCCTCCTCCTGGTCGCCCTCCTCGACGCCCTCCTCGGCACCGCCCTCGGCCTCTTCGTCTCCGCCTTCGCCGCCTCGGAGTTCCAGGCCGTCCAGTTCATGCCGGCCGTGATCTTCCCCCAGCTCCTCCTCTGCGGCCTCTTCACCCCGCGCGACAAGATGGCCCCCGCCCTCGAAGCGATCTCGAACGTGCTGCCCATGTCGTACGCCGTCGACGGCATGAACGAGGTCCTCCGCCACCCCGACATGACCGCCGCCTTCGTCCGCGACGCCCTGATCGTCGCCGGCTGCGCCGTCCTCGTCCTCGGCCTCGGCGCGGCCACCCTCCGCCGCCGCACCGCGTGACCGCCCCTCGGACACCCACGCGCGCCCGGCACCCCCGATGCGAGGATGGCCGGACATACCCCCTCCGGCGAGGTGAAAGACCATGACCCAGACCGTCGCAGTCCTCGGCACCGGCAAGATCGGCGAAGCGCTCCTCAGCGGCATGATCCGCGCCGGCTGGCGCCCCGGAAACCTCCTCGTCACCGCCCGCCGCAGCGAACGCGCCGAGGAGCTCCACGCCCGCTACGGCGTCGAGGCCGTCACCAACGCCGAGGCCGCCAAGCGCGCCGACACCCTCATCCTGGCCGTCAAGCCGCAGGACATGGGCCGCCTCCTCGACGAGCTCGCCCCGCACGTCGCCGCCGACCGCCTCGTCATCAGCGCCGCCGCGGGCATCCCCACCTCCTTCATCGAGGAACGACTCACCACCGGCACCCCCGTCGTCCGCGTCATGCCCAACACCCCCGTCCTCGTCGACGAGGGCATGTCCGTCATCTCCGGAGGCAGCCACGCCACCCCCGCCCACCTCGCCCACACCGAGGAGATCTTCGGCGGCGTCGGCAAGACCCTCCGCGTCCCCGAGTCCCAGCAGGACGCGGCCACCGCCCTCTCCGGCTCCGGCCCGGCCTACTTCTACTTCCTCGTCGAGGCCATGACCGACGCCGGCATCCTCCTCGGCCTGCCCCGCGCCCAGGCCCACGACCTCATCGTCCAGGCCGCCATCGGCGCCGCCGTGATGCTCCGCGACAGCGGCGAGCACCCCGTCAAGCTCCGCGAGGCCGTCACCTCCCCGGCCGGCACCACCATCAGCGCCATCCGCGAGCTGGAGAACCACGGCGTACGGGCCGCCCTCATCGCCGCCCTGGAAGCGGCCCGCGACCGCAGCCGCGAACTCGCCTCAGGCAACAGCTGACACCACGTCCTCCGTGGCCACGACCCGGGCGAAACCGCCACCGTGCAGCGACACCGCCGTCGCCCGGGTGAGCTCCTCCGCCGTCTGCGACCAGCCGAACGGCCCCTCCAGATCGAACGTGTGCATCGCGTCCAGCACGAACAGCACGTCGTACCCGAGGTTCCCGCCCATCCGGGCCGTCGTCTCGTTGCACATGTTCGTCTGGATCCCGACGACCACGATCTGCTCGACGCCCGCCCCCTTCAGCCAGGCGTCGAGATCCGGCTCTCCGTAGAACGCCGAGTTCACGCTCTTCGCGACCAGCAGCTCGGGCCCGACCCCCTTCCCCCGCCGCTCCTCGACGACGTCCTTGAAGCCGTTCCCCTCTGTCCCCGCCTCCAGCGGCGACCCCGGCTCGACCGAGTCGTGCCGTACGAAGACGACGGGCCGCCCGCTCTCCTGCCACACGTCGATCAGCGCCGCGATGTTCTCCTCGGCCCCCGGATTGTTCCGCCGCCCCCAGAAGTCCGACCTGTCGAACCCCTTCTGCACGTCGACGACCACCAGCGCTGCGTTCTCGTAGATCTCCATGACCACGATCCTGTCGCCGCCGGGCCGGCATCCCCAGAGGGGGAAAAGCCAGCGATCGATGCTTTACTGCCAAGTGTGCCGACCACACCCCCACCCCGCCCCCAGCGCATCGCCCTCCTCACCTTCCCCGGCATCCGCGCCTTCGACGTCTCCGTCGTCACCGAGGTCTGGGGCACCGACCGCACCGACCGAGGAGCCCCGCCCTTCGCACTCCACCGGACGGCCGCGGACCCGCACACCCCCATCCCCCTCTCCGGCGGCCTCAGCCTCACCCCCGACCGCCCCCTGACCTGGCTCGACGACCTCACCCCCACGGACCTCGTCCTCGTCCCCGGCATCGAGGACCCCGACACCGAGCTCCCCACCCCCGTCCTCGACGCCCTCCGCCGCGCCCACTCCGCCGGCATCCCCGTCGCCTCGCTCTGCGCCGGGGCCTTCGTCCTCGCCCGCGCCGGACTCCTCGACGGCCGCAGGGCCGTCACCCACTGGCACCTGGCCCCGGCCCTCGCCGCCCGCCACCCCGAGGTCCGCGTCGAACCCGACGCCCTCTTCGTCGAGGACTCCGGCATCTGGACCTCCGCCGGCACCGCCGCCGGCATCGACCTCTGCCTCCACCTCGTCCGTACGGCCCACGGCGCCGAGGCAGCCGCCGCCATCGCCCGCTCCATGGTCACCGCCCCCTTCCGCACGGGCACCCAGGCCCAGTTCATCGAGCACCCCACCCCCAGGGCCGACCGCGACGCCGACGCCCTCGCGGCGGTACGCGCCCACGCCCTGGCCCACCTGTCCGAACCGCACACGGTCGCGACCCTGGCCGCCCTGGCCGGCATGTCCCCCCGCTCCTTCGCCCGCCACTTCCAGGCCACCACCGGAACGACGCCCCTGCACTGGCTCATCGCCCAGCGCGTCGCCGCAGCCCAGAAGCTCCTGGAACGCACCGACCACCCCCTCCCCGAGGTGGCCCGCCGCGCGGGCTTCGGCAGCGAGGTCACCATGCGCCAGCACTTCGCGACGCACCTCGCCACCAGCCCACGCGACTACCGCAACGCCTTCCGTCACCCGGGAGCGCACGCGTAGTCATACGCAGAGGGGACACCTGAGGCCCGGGGTTGACACGGGATTGCCCGGTGCGTAGTGTTCTCCGAGTTGTCCGACGTGAGCACCGACCCCGGTCGGCCCCGGACAGCCATTCCGCAAGACCTACTGAAGCTGATGGCGCTTTGTCGCGCCATCCGGTTTTCCGTGCGTTTTTGCGAAATGAGGAATCCGCGTTCGAAAGACTGAACGCAGCCGCCCGATTAGCGTCGGAGGCAGGAATTCGCTAAAGTCTCACTCGTCGGAACGGCCCAACAGCCGGAAAGACAAGCCCCGCTGACTGGGGGTCAGGCACTGAAAAGGTCTGATAGAGTCGGAACCGCCGAAAGGCCCGGAGCGAAAGCGAAGGACCGGAAAGCACCGAGGAAATCGGATCGAAAAGATCTGATAGAGTCGGAAACGAAGGAAGCGCCCGGAGGGCCTGGAAACAGGAACGAAGGAA
>NZ_JBFADU010000027.1:0-90007 GCF_040641575.1 Streptomyces sp. NPDC020807 | reverse complement strand
TACTGCAGGGGGGACCCTGTGGGAGAGTAGGACGCCGCCGAACAATCATTGTGGGAAAGCCCCGCACCTTCTGGTGCGGGGCTTTTCTGCGTTTAGGCTGTCGCCATGCCATACGACCTGGTCATCTTCGACAACGACGGTGTGCTCGTGGACAGCGAGCCGATTTCCAACACGATCCTCGCCGGCTATCTGACGGAACTCGGACACCCCACGTCGTACGAGGAGTCGATCCGGGACTACATGGGTTCGGCCATGCACCGGATTCACGAGGTGATCCGGGAGCGGACCGGGGAGCGGCTGCCGGCGGACTTCGACGAGACGTTCCACGGGCGGGTCTTCGCCGCGTTCCAGCGGGAGTTGGAGGCCGTGGCGGGGGCGGCGGACGTGCTGAAGGGGCTTGCAGAGGCCGGTGTTCCGTACTGTGTGGCCTCGTCCGGGAGCCATGAGCGGATCCGGGTCGGGCACCGCAAGACCGGGCTCGACACGTGGTTCCCCGAGGAGATCGTCTTCAGCGCGGAGGACGTCGGCCGGGGCAAGCCGGCGCCGGACCTGTTCCTGCACGCGGCCGCGCGGATGGGCGTCGCCCCCGAGCGCTGTGTGGTGGTGGAGGACAGCCGGCTCGGCGTGCGGGCCGCCGTGGCGGCCGGCATGGACGTGTACGGGTTCACGGCGATGACTCCCGCGGAGAAGCTGGCCGGGGCCTCGGGGTTCTTCGGGAGCATGGAGGAGCTTCCCGCGATTTTGGGGCGGTGATCCATCTACCCAGGGGTAGGTTCCGGCCCTACGCTGAGCCGCCATGACGGATGCGCGCTTGCGGCGCGGGCGGGGAGCCCTGGCGGTCAGTTTCTTCGTGCAAGGGGTCACCTTCGCCCTGCTCGTGACCCGAATACCGGGGATCCAGGCCCGTTACGGGATTTCGGACGCCCTGCTGCCGGCTTTCCTGGCCGCGGTGCCGATCCTCGCCGGGGTCGCGAGCGTGGTGACGGAGAAGCTCGTCGCCAGGGTGGGGCCGACGGCGGTGCTGCGCTGGTCCCAGCCCTTCGTGCTGCTCGCGCTCCTCGCCGTGGGCGCCGGGTCGGAGCTCTGGCAGGCGGCGGTCGCCCTGGGGCTGTTCGGGCTCGCGGTGGGTGCCCTGGACGCCTCCATGAACATGCTGGGGGTCAGCCTCCAGCGGGCGTACGGCCGGAGCATCATGCTCGGTTTCCACGCCTCGTACAGCCTCGGCGGGATCGCCGGTGCCTCGCTGGCCTGGGTGGGGGCGCACTGGCACCTGTCGCTGTTCGTCTCGTACCTGCCGGTCGTGGCGGTGCTGCTGCCCCTCGCGCTCGTCGGCAGCCGCTGGTACGTGGCGGGCGGGGGCAAGGCGGAGGGCGGGGAGGGCGAGGCGGGTGCCGGTGCGGGGAGCCGGATCGCGTTCGCGCTGCTGCTGCCGCTCTGCCTCGTCATGACCTTCGCGTACATCGGCGACTCGACGGTCTCCAACTGGAGCGCCAAGTACCTCCAGGACGTGCTGGGCAGCTCGGAGGAGCTGGCGACCGTGCCGTACAACGCGTACATGGTGACGACGCTGCTCGGGCGGGCCGTCGGGGACCTCGGGGTGCGCAGGTTCGGGGCGGCGGCTGTCGTCAGGGCGGGTGCGGTTCTCGGGGCGCTGGGGTTCGGGGTGGTCGCGGTCGCGCCGGGGGCGTGGGTGGGGATCCTCGGGTTCACGGTGCTCGGGCTCGGGCTGAGCGTGATCGTGCCGCAGACCTTCGCCGCGGCCGGGCGG
This sequence comes from Streptomyces sp. NPDC020807, assembly GCF_040641575.1. Taxonomy (NCBI): domain Bacteria; kingdom Bacillati; phylum Actinomycetota; class Actinomycetes; order Kitasatosporales; family Streptomycetaceae; genus Streptomyces; species Streptomyces sp. NPDC020807. Next base: position 88,239 of record NZ_JBFADU010000027.1, on the reverse strand, counting down.
TTGTTCCCCGGGGCCAGCGACGCGGCGGTCGCGCGGCTCAACGTCTTCAACTACGTCGGCTTCCTCGTCGGCTCGCCGCTCGTGGGGGCGCTCGGGGACGCGTGGAGCTATCGCGGCGCGATGCTCGTGCCGATGGCGCTGGTCCTGGTGACGGTGGTGTACGCCACGTCGTTCGGTTCTCGGGACGCCCGATACGGTGGCGTCCATGAGCGGCCGCGCACTGTTGATGTGGGATGAAGCTGTCACCCAGTACGACTTCGGGTCCGAGCATCCGATGGACCCCGTACGGCTCGCGCTGACCATGGGTCTCGTGCGGGCCTTCGGGCTCGACCGGGCCGTGGACGTGGTCGCGGCGCGGCCCGCCGGGGACTCGACGCTGCGGCTCGTGCACCGCGAGGACTACGTGACGGCGGTGCGGGCGGCGTCGGCCGATCCGCGCCGCGCCGACCAGGCGTACGGGATCGGGACCGTCGACGACCCGGCGTTCGCCGGGATGCACGAGGCGTCGGCGCTGATCGCCGGGCAGTCGGTGGGGGCGGCGGAGGCGATCTGGCGCGGGGAGGCCGCGCACGCCGTGAACTTCGCCGGCGGCCTGCACCACGCGATGCCTGGGGCCGCTTCGGGGTTCTGCATCTACAACGACGCCTCGCTCGCCATCGCCCGGCTCCTGGAGCTGGGCGCGGAGCGGGTCGCGTACGTGGACGTGGACGTGCACCACGGGGACGGGGTGCAGGCGGCGTTCTGGGACGACCCGCGGGTTCTGACGATCTCGCTGCACGAGCATCCGCGGACGCTGTTCCCGAACACCGGGTGGCCGGAGGAGACGGGGGCGGCCGGGCCCGGCGAGGGCGGGGCCGTGAACGTGGCGCTGCCGGCCGGGACCGGGGACGCGGGGTGGCTGCGAGCCTTCCACGCGGTGGTGCCGGAGCTGATCGAGGAGTTCCGGCCGCAGGTGCTCGTGACGCAGCACGGGGCGGACACGCACTTCGAGGATCCGCTCGCGCACCTGGCGGTGTCCCTGGACGCGCAACGGGCGGTCCAGGAGGCCTGTCACGAGCTGGCGCACGCGCACGCCGACGGGCGCTGGCTGGCGCTCGGCGGCGGGGGATACGCCGTCGTGGACGTCGTGCCGCGGTCGTGGACGCATCTGGTGGGGATCGCGGCGCACGCGCCGGTCGATCCGGCCTCGGTGATCCCGTCGTCGTGGCGGGACGAGGTGTATGCGCGGACCCGGCAGCTCGGTCCGGCGCGGATGACGGACGGGCGGTGGCCGGTGGGCTTCCGCGAATGGTCCGCGGGCTACGACCCGGCGGACCGGCTCGACCAGGCGGTGCTCGCGACGCGGAAGGCGGCGTTCCCGCTGCGGGGGCTGCTGCCGTAGGGGCTTTTCGGACAGGGGCGGGCGCGCGTTAGGCCGACTGTGCGCTGTCCCCGGGGTTTCGGCTCCGGGCGCGTCGGGTTCCGGCAGCATCGGAGGGTGTTGAGTACCGGGGCGCTGCGGGCGCATCTGTTGGCGGCGGGGTTGGCGGGGACGGTGGCGACGTCGCGGGAGGAGAGCCTGCGGAGCTACCGGCTGTTCGCCGCGCGGGACCCCCGGGTGCTGTTGGGTCTCGATCCCGCCTGGGGGTGGGGTGAGGCCGACCTGCTGCGGCTGATGGCCGAGAAGTGCGGGGTGTCGGGGGATCCGGCGCACCGTTCGGGGCCCGACGTCATCGATCCCGAGCGTACGGTGAGGGGGCTCGACGCCTTCGCCGCGCGGCTCGCGGCGGCGGCCGCGCGTCGCGTCCCGGTGCTGTTCGGCACCGGGCACCCGCACCGTCTGCTCGGTTTCTACGTCGCGCTCGCAGACGCTTTGTCGGCGGCGGGATGTCTTGTCCTCACACCGGCGCAGGGGAGATCTGTCGACATAACGACCCGGTTCGGCGTACGTACGCACCTTCTCGACTACGTACGGGGGGTCGCGTTGCTGCGGGAGCCGGGGGTGCCCGGGGGTGGTGGTGAGCAGGGGGCGCACTCGCACTCCGCGCTGCCGGTTCGGGCGGCTCTGGAGAGCGCGGCCGACTCCGGGGGGCCGCTGCCGGAGCTGGTCATCGGGGACCACGGATGGGTCTGCGGTGCAGGTCAGCTCGGTATCGAGGCCATCGGCCTGGCCGACACGGACGATCCGGCGCTCTTCGTGGGCGAGGCGGAGGGGCAGGTGTCGGTGGCCGTTCCGCTTGATGACGGCGTGCGCTCCGACTACTACCGTCCCCTCACGCGCTATGTACTCAATCGAGCGTGTCTGTCACGGTAAACGGCCGATCGCAGCTCCTCTTCCCCACTCGTACCACCCGCCCCTAGTCTGGAGCGTGAGCGCTCGACGACGTTGAGTCACCGGAGGGGAAGCCGGTGGCCGTCGCGGCGGAAGGTACAGGTGGGTCATGGCTGCTGGCGAGCGACCTCTCAACGAGGTCAAGTTTCTGACCGTGGCGGAAGTAGCCTCGGTGATGCGCGTGTCGAAGATGACCGTGTACCGCTTGGTGCACAGCGGTCATCTGCCGGCGATCCGGGTGGGCAGGTCCTTCCGGGTGCCGGAACAGGCGGTTCACGAGTACCTGAGGGAGTCCTTCGTGGGGGTGGGCACCGCGTAACGGGAGCGCTTCTCGCGGAGTCCGGAAAGTCCCGTACGGCCCTCGGATTACAAGCGCGGCGCTCGGGACGGTAGGCTAGGCCGACGTAGGTCGTGTGGGCCCAGACGCCCCGCACCGATCCCCGCCTGGTCGGGGATGTTCCGAGTAGTGAGCGAGGGTAGTCGTGGGCTCTGTTATCAAGAAGCGCCGTAAGCGGATGGCGAAGAAGAAGCACCGCAAGCTGCTTAAGCGCACGCGCGTTCAGCGTCGCAACAAGAAGTAAGCGACTGCTGCTTCGCAGTGTTTCGTGCGCAGGCGTGGCCCTTCACCGTTCGCGGTGGAGGGCCACGTTTTTTATCGCGCGGAAATCTCGACGCGCTACGGTGGCGACCAACGGAAGACGGACGGAAGGCGCTGATCTTGGGCAGGGTCGTGCTCGTCACCGGTGCCGCCCGGCATCTCGGGGGCCGCTTCATCCGGCGGATCCAGCGGGACCCGGAAGTGGAGCGGGTGGTCGCGGTCGACGCGGTCGAACCGGGGCACGAGCTCGGGGCCGCCACGTTCGTCCGGGCGGACATCCGCCGGCCCGCCATCGCGAAGGTCCTCGCCGAGCACGAGGTCGACACGGTCGTCCACATGGACGTCACCGGGACGGCGCTCGGCGCCGGAGGCCGTACGTCGGTCAAGGAGACCAACGTCATCGGCACCATGCAGCTGCTCGGGGCCTGCCAGAAGTCGCCCCGCGTCAACCGGCTCGTGATCAAGTCCAGTACGAGCGTCTACGGCTCCGCGCCCCGTGACCCGGCCGTCTTCACCGAGACCACGCCCGCGAAGTCGCTGCCCAGCGGGGGCTTCGCGAAGGACGTCGTCGAGGTCGAGGGATACGTCCGCGGCTTCGCCCGGCGGCGGCCGGACGTGGCCGTGTGCGTGCTGCGGTTCGCGAACATCCTCGGGCCGCGCATCGACTCGCCGCTCGCCGAGTACCTGTCGCTGCCCGTCATGCCGACCGTCTTCGGCTACGACCCCAGGCTCCAGTTCGTCCACGAGGACGACGTCGTCGACGTCCTGCGCCTGGCGGCCCACGAGCCCCGCAGGGCGACCATGAACAGCGGCACCTTCAACATCGCCGGTGACGGGGTCCTGCTGCTCTCGCAGTGCGCCCGGCGGCTCGGCCGGCCGACCGTCCCCGTCCTCCTGCCCGCCGTCACCTGGGTGGGGACGGCGCTGCGGACGGTCGGGGTCACCGACTTCGCGCCCGAACAGATCCGGCTGCTCACCCACGGCCGGGTCGTCTCCACGGTCCAGATGCGCGAGGTCCTCGGGTTCTCGCCGCGCCACACGACGGCCGAGGCCTTCGCCGACTTCGCGGAGAGCCGCGGCCCCGGGCTGCTGCCGCCCGAGACGCTCGCGGGGGCGGTGGACCGGCTCGCCGGCCGCCTCGCGCCTTCCCCCGCCCCCGTCCCTGCCCCCACCCGTCACGACGGCTCCTGAGGAGACCCGACAGCCATGGCGGACGCCAAGGTCATCCCGTTCGACGACGACCGCTCGCGGGCCCGTCGCCGGCCCACCCGCGCCGACGGGGAGGAGGCGGCCGTACGGGCCCTGCCGGCGCCCGCGTCCTCGCCTTCCGAGCCGCCCGGGGCGGAGGGCACGGCGGCGGGCTGGGAGCGGCGGCTCGCGGGCGGCCTCGCGTTCCTGCGGCGGCGGATCACCGGGGAGTACGAGGTCGACGAGTTCGGCTACGACGAGGAGCTCACCGACCAGGTCCTGATGACGCTGCTGCGGCCGCTGTACGAGAAGTACTTCCGGGTCGAGGTGAAGGGGATCGAGAACATCCCCGACAAGGGCGGGGCCCTGATCGTCGCCAACCACTCGGGGACGCTTCCGCTCGACGGGCTGATGCTGCAGGCGGCCGTCCACGACAAGCATCCCGAGGGGCGGCACCTGCGGCTGCTCGCCGCCGACCTGGTCTTCGTCCTGCCGGTCGTCAACGAGCTGGCGCGGAAGGCCGGGCACACCCTGGCCTGCGCGGAGGACGCGGAGCGGCTGCTGCGGGCCGGTGAGCTCGTCGGGGTGATGCCCGAGGGCTTCAAGGGGATCGGGAAGCCGTTCTCGGAGCGGTACAAGCTCCAGCGGTTCGGACGGGGTGGCTTCGTCTCGACGGCGCTGCGGGCCGGGGTGCCGATCGTGCCCTGCTCGATCGTGGGGGCGGAGGAGATCTACCCGATGATCGGGAACGCGAAGACGCTGGCGCGGGTGCTCGGCCTTCCGTACGTCCCGATCACGCCGACCTTCCCGTGGCTCGGGCCGCTCGGGGCGCTGCCGCTGCCGACGAAGTGGACGATCCAGTTCGGGGAGCCGATCCCGACGGACGGGTACGCGCCGGAGGCGGCGGAGGACCCGATGCTGATGTTCAACCTGACGGATCAGGTGCGGGAGCGGATACAGCACACGCTGTACAAGCTGCTGGTGCAGCGGCGCTCGGTGTTCTTCTGACGGTCCGGAAGGAATCGGAGGGCGCCCCCGTCCGTGGGGCGCCCTCCGATTCTTGCTAGCGAGCGTCCTCGCTGTCGATGCCGAGGCCTGGTAGCAGGCCCGGCAGGAGTGGCGGAAGGGTCACGTCCGGCACGTCGGGGGTCGCGGCCGGGGCCGTGGTCGACGGCGTCGTCGTCGGGCTGGTCGGGGACGTCGGGAGCAGTCCGCCGGTGTTGCCGCCGAGGAGACCGTCGTCTTCCGGTGAGGTGGTGCCGCTGCTGCCGCTCTCGGGGCTGGTGCTCGTGCTCGTACCGGTGCTCGGGGTGGGACCGGACGGGCGGGGCGGAGCGGAGTGGCTGCCGGTGGGCGAGGCCTCCTGGGTGGACGGCGGGCGCTGGGTGCCCGGGTCCTGGGTGTCCTGCGGGGCGCCGTCGCCGGCGGTGGGGCTCTCGGTGGTGACCGCGCCCCTCTCCGGGGTGCGGGGAAGCACCGACTGGAGGGGTTCGACCTCGTCGTCCATGGCGTCGAAGACGCCGGTCACCTCGCTGCCGACGTCAGCCAGCTGGACCGGGAGCCGGTCGCGCAGACCGTTCCAGGTGTCGCGGTGGGCCTGGGCGAAGGAGTTGAGCCGGGCCATGGGGGCGATCTCGCCGTCCCGCTCGTACGCCTGCCGGAGCAGGCGGTGGCCTTCCGAGACGTCGTGCTTCATGCCGCCGAGGACGCGGCGGATCTCGGTGAGCGACTCGTGGTCGAGGTCGCCGGCGCGGCCCCGCTCCATGAGGCGGCGGGCCTCGCTGAGCCGGGTGGACGCCTGGTCGAGGTAGATGCCCCCGCGGTCCAGGTCGTCGTCCGCCATGCCGAGCTTGATGTCCTCCATGCCCCGCTTGAGCCCGTAGAGCGAGTCGCCGGGCAGGGCGTCGGAGCTGGCGGCGGCCACGCCGCCGAAGGCGCCCGCCGCCACACCGACCGTGAGCCCGCCGGCGGCGAGCCCCTTGGTCCAGCGGGAACGGGGCCGGAGCTTGCGGAGCGGGGAGGCCCGGTGGGCTCCCCGGCCGGTCGACGCCCGTTGCTCGGGGACCGTGGGTCCCGCGGCCGCGTTTCCCTCCATGAGCATCGCTTCCATGGCGGCGACGAGCTGCGCTCGCTGCACCACCTTGACCTCGGGGTCAAGGTGCGGCTTCGGCAGTTCGCCGAGCCCGTTCGCCAAGGCCAACAGCCGCCCCTGCTCCGCCGGTTCGGCCGGAGCTTCGGGCTGTTCGGCCGCCGCGCCCTCGGCCGCCCGGTCCTCCAGGGCCTGGGCGAAGGCGTTCGCCCGCCGGTGCGCCGATACGTTCGCGATCACTGGCGGCACCTCCTCTCGTCATGACGGTCGACTCCCCGGGGTGTCCGGAAGGTTGCACACCTTGAGCACATCCACACGAACGAGTGAGTGGCTGCGGACATGGCGTGACCACAGGGAGCCTGCATTCCGCACAACGAGCGGCGCGGCACTTGGGTTACGCGCGAAAGATGATCGGACCAGCGCGTTACCGGAACGTCACCGACCGTGAGGAATGCGGGGGTCGTGGGGACATGGGGGGAGGGCGGGGGGAGCGCGTGGAGCGGTGGGCGGGGGGTGCCGGTGGTCGCGTGTGGGGGGCGCGGACCGGTCAGCGCGCGTCGTCCGGGAGGAGGCGGGCCAGGGTGCGGACGGCCCGGTACTGGAGGGTCTTGATCGCGCCCTCGTTCTTGCCCATGACGCGGGCGGTCTCGGCGACCGAGAGGCCCTGGAGGAAGCGCAGGGTGACGCACTCCTGCTGCTGGGGGTTGAGACGGCGGACCGCGTCGAGCAGTGCCGCGTTGGAGAGGGACTCCAGGACCGAGTCCTCGGGGCTGCGCTCGACCTCGTTGGCGTCGAGCATCTCGCCGGTGGTGACCTCGAGGCGGAAGCGGCTGGACTTGAAGTGGTCGGCGACCAGGTTGCGGGCGATGGTGACGAGCCATGCGCCGAAGTCGCGGCCCTGCCAGGTGAACGTGGAGATCCGGCGCAGGGCGCGCAGGAACGTCTCGCTGGTGAGGTCCTCGGCCGTCGCCTTCCCGCCGACGCGGTAGTAGATGTAGCGGTAGACGGTGTCGCTGTACTGGTCGTACAGGCGGCCGAAGGCCTCGGCCTCGCCGGCCTGGGCCCGTTCGACCAGGTCCATCATCCGCGCGCTGTCGCTGTCGGCGGTGGGGCGGCGGGCGGGGGTCGAGGTTCCGGCGCCACCGCGCGCTCCTCGTCTGCCCACGGCGGCGCTGCCGTCGGCCAGGGCATAGCAAGGGCCGGCGGGTGCCGGTGAGGCGAAGGCGAAGGCGGGGACAGGGCCGGCGTACGCGGTGGGGACGAAGCCGCGCAAGTGGTCGAGGACCGTTGCGCGCAGCGTAGCCAGGCCCGAGGTGTCAACCCCGACGTGTGGGTACACGGGACTCCCAGAGGCAGAGCTTCCATCACGTGCAGTGCGGGACCGTTCACTCGTCGTGGCGACGGGAGGGGTCCTTTGTGCGTCTGAGGAGAATAACGCTTCGTACAGGCAGCGCTACACCCAGTTGCTCAAATCATCGGTTACGACGTTTTCGTTACTGCTTGCAGTCGGATCAAGGCACGCTTGGTGACCGATAGTTGATCGGATTGCTTTCGAGTGTGACTGCGTGCACGTTGCGTTGTGCTCAAGTCCGGAGCGGAAGAGTGATCGGGGCCGCTGCTGGGTAAGGGGCCCGGAATGCTCGGGAGTCGACGTGCGCGGGGGTGTTCGACCACGGACGGGTGAGTGGGCGCGGTCCGGGGTTGTCGTAGGCGATCGCAGCCGAAACGTATCGGCAGGCGGCGCCGGGAGGAGGGCTCGGGGCCTCGGTCAGTGGCGGCGGCGGTGGAGGGCGACCGCCGCGGCGGTGCCGCCCGCGATCGCGCCGAGGCCGGCGGCGGCCGGGATGCCGACCTTCGCTGCCTTGCGTCCGGTCCGGTAGTCGCGCAGGCGCCACTCGCGGGCCTTGGCGTACTTGCGGAGCTTCGTGTCGGGGTTGATCGCGTACGGGTGCCCGACGAGGGAGAGCATCGGGATGTCGTTGTGCGAGTCGCTGTACGCGGCGCAGCGGCTCAGGTCGAGGCCCTCGGCGGCGGCGAGGGCGCGTACCGCCTCGGCCTTCGCCGGGCCGTGCAGCGGTTCGCCGACCAGCTTGCCCGTGTAGACGCCGTCGACGGACTCGGCGACCGTGCCGAGGGCGCCGGTCAGGCCGAGCCTGCGGGCGATGATCGTGGCCGTCTCGACGGGGGCGGCCGTGACCAGCCACACCTTCTGGCCCGCGTCGAGGTGGGCCTGGGCGAGGCCGCGGGTGCCGGGCCAGATGCGGTCGGCCATGTACTCGTCGTAGATCTCCTCGCCGATCGACATCAGTTCGGAGACGCGGTGGCCCTTGACGATGGAGAGCGCGCTGTCGCGGGCGTCCTGCATGTGCTCGGGGTCCTCGACGCCCGCCAGCCGGAACCAGGCCTGCTGCCAGGCGAAGCGGGCCAGTTCGCGGCGCTGGAAGAACTGCCGCTTGTACAGGCCGCGGCCGAAGTGGAAGAGGGCGGCGCCCTGCATCACGGTGTTGTCGAGGTCGAAGAAGGCGGCGGCCTCCACGTCGCCGACGACGGGGAACTCGGGCTCTGCGGGCGGGGCGGTCTCCGGGGCCTCCGCCTCGGCGGCGGCCTCCTCACGCTCCCTCTCCAGCTGGAGCGAGGACTTGCGCGCTGCCTCGGCAGCGGCCTCGCCTGCGAGGACGCTGCGCGCGGTGGCGGAGCGCCTACGGGGGGTGAGCCATCCCAGAGCGGCCATGCCGTGAGCATAGCCAGTCTGTTCGGTACTTCCCGACTTGTGACGATGCCGGGGGGTGAACACTGCGGGGCCCTCCTGTTAATTGGACAGAATGGACGTCATGTTCGGACGAGCGAAGAAGAAGGACGCCGGATCGCGCACCGTGACGCTGATCGGCAAGCCGGGATGCCACCTCTGCGACGACGCCCGCGCGGTGATCGAGCAGGTTTGCGCGGAAACGGGGGCGCTCTGGGAGGAGAAGGACATCACTCGCGACGAGGAGCTCCACCGGGCGTACTGGGAGCAGATCCCGGTCGTTCTCATCGACGGTGAGCAGCACACGTTCTGGCGCGTGGACGCCGGGCGTCTTCGGCGCGAACTGGGTGCGTGACCGAAAGGCGGTTACCATCGTGGACGTTTTGTTGGCTTTCGGGGGCGGCGTCGTGAGGAGTGTGTACGGCTTTGCCCCCTTCGGGATCTCAACGCCTTGAGGCACTCCGTGGTTCCGGGAAGATCCGAACCGGCCGCGTGACCCCGGTCACTTTGGCCGGACAAAACGGACACCATCTTTGTGCACGCGTTCACAAAGACATAGCCTGCATTCGACGGGGCGGTCTTGGGACATATGGCCGCCTGCAGCCCCGCTCATCCCGCAGGAGCACCGTGGCAACTGGCCGAACTCACCGACCGGCGACCCGTAGCCGAGGAATTCCCGAGGCCACCGTCGCCCGGCTTCCGCTGTATCTGCGCGCCCTGACCGCGCTCTCGGAGCGCTCCGTTCCCACGGTCTCCTCCGAGGAGCTCGCGGCAGCCGCGGGCGTCAACTCCGCGAAGCTGCGCAAGGACTTCAGCTACCTCGGCTCGTACGGCACCCGCGGTGTCGGATACGACGTCGAGTACCTCGTCTACCAGATCTCGCGCGAGCTCGGGCTCACCCAGGACTGGCCCGTCGTCATCGTCGGCATCGGTAACCTCGGTGCCGCCCTGGCCGGCTACGGCGGCTTCGCCTCCCGCGGCTTCCGGGTCGCCGCGCTGATCGACGCCGACCCGGCCATGACCGGCAAGCCCGTCGCCGGCATCCCCGTACAGCACAGCGACGACCTCGAGAAGATCATCAGCGAGGACGGCGTCTCCATCGGCGTCATCGCGACCCCCGCCGGTGTCGCCCAGCAGGTCTGCGACCGGCTCGTCGCCGCCGGGGTCACCTCCATCCTGAACTTCGCCCCGACCGTGCTCTCCGTGCCCGACGGCGTGGACGTCCGCAAGGTCGACCTCTCCATCGAGCTCCAGATCCTCGCCTTCCACGAGCAGCGGAAGGCCGGGGAGGACGCCGGGTCCGAGGCCGCCCAGGGCGGCTCCGCGGAGACCGGTGCGTCCTCCGCCGGCTCCTCCGCCACCACGGAGAAGGGCGCGCCGCTCGTACCGCCCGCCGCCCGCACCGCCGACGGCGGCCGCAAGGGACCCGACGGGGACGTCCCCGCGGTGATGCCGGCATGAGCCTCCTCGTCGTCGGCCTCAGCCACCGCAGCGCCCCCGTCTCCATCCTCGAACGGGCCGCGCTCACCGGTGACACCCCGGCCAAGCTCCTCCAGGACACCCTCGCCGCCGAACCGGCCACCGAGGGCACCGTCCTGGCCACCTGCAACCGCATCGAGCTCTACGCCGACGTGGACAAGTTCCACGCCGGTGTCGCCGAGCTGTCCACGCTGCTCGCGCAGCACAGCGGCGTCGGCCTCGACGAGCTCACTCCTTATCTCTATGTGCACTACGAGGACCGGGCCGTCCACCACCTCTTCTCGGTGGCCTGCGGCCTCGACTCCATGGTCGTCGGCGAGGGCCAGATCCTCGGCCAGATCAAGGACGCCCTCGCCCTCGGCCAGGACCTCCACACCGCGGGACGCCTCCTCAACGACCTGTTCCAGCAGGCCCTGAGGGTCGGCAAGCGCGCCCACAGCGAGACCGGGATCGACCGGGCCGGGCAGTCGCTCGTCACCTTCGGCCTGGAGCAGCTCACCGAGGGCACGGACGTCGACACCTGGGCCAAGGGCAAGAAGGCGCTCGTCATCGGCGCCGGCTCGATGTCCTCGCTCGCCGCCGCCACCCTCGCGCGCTCCGGCGTCTCCGAGATCACCGTCGCCAACCGCACCTTCGCCCGCGCCGAGCGCCTCGCCCAGATCCTGAGCGAGCCCGGCGGCACCGGCGTGACCGCCCGCGCGGTCGACATGGTTGCCGTCGGCGACGAACTCACCCGGGCCGACGTCGTCGTCTCCTGCACCGGCGCCACCGGACTCGTCCTCACCGGCGAGGACGTCGAGGCCGCCGTCCAGGGCCGGCGCACCCCGCTCGCCCTCCTCGACCTCGCGATGCCCCGCGACATCGACGCCGCCGCCCACCGGATCCCCGGTGTCCGGCTCGTCGACATCGAGTCGCTCGCCGAGGCCTCCGCCGACGCGCCCATGGCCGCCGACGTCGACCAGGTCCGCGGCATCGTCTCCGACGAGGTCGCCGCCTTCGGCGCCGCCCAGCGCGCCGCGCACATCACCCCGACCGTCGTCGCCCTGCGCACGATGGCCGCCGATGTCGTGGCCACCGAGGTCGCCCGGCTGGAAGGCCGGCTTCCCGACCTCGACGAGAAGCAGCGCGCCGAGATCACCCAGACCGTGCGACGCGTGGTCGACAAGCTCCTGCACGCGCCGACCGTGCGGGTCAAGCAGCTCGCCAGCGAGCCCGGCGGTGCCGGGTACGCGGACGCGCTGCGGACACTCTTCGACCTCGACCCGGAGACGGTCGCATCCGTCAGCCGGGCCGACCTGAATGACGCCGACGTCAAGAACCGAGGGCGAGTATGACCGAGAGGGCACTGAGGCTCGGGACCAGGCGCAGCAAGCTCGCCATGGCCCAGTCCGGGCACGTGGCCGACGCCGTCCGGCAGCTGACCGGCCGGGCCGTCGAGCTCGTGGAGATCACGACGTACGGGGACACCTCCCGGGAGCACCTCGCGCGGATCGGCGGCACCGGCGTCTTCGTCGCCGCCCTGCGCGACGCGCTGCTCGCCGGCGAGGTGGACTTCGCCGTCCACTCCCTGAAGGACCTGCCGACCGCCCAGCACCCGGACCTGGTGCTGGCCGCGATCCCGAAGCGCGAGGACCCGCGCGACGTCCTGATCGCCCGCGAAGGCGTCACGCTCGACCGGCTGCCCAAGGGCGCCCGCGTCGGCACCGGCTCCCCCCGGCGCATGGCCCAGCTCCACGCGTACGCGCGCAGCCACGGCCTGGAGTTCACCTGCGTCCCGATCCGCGGCAACATCGACACCCGCGTCGGTTACGTCCACAGCGGCGAACTCGACGCGGTGGTCCTCGCCGCGGCCGGCCTCAACCGCATCGGCGGGACCTCGGAGCTCACCGGCTCCCTGTCCGTCGACCCCCTGTCGGTCGACACCGTCCTGCCCGCCCCCGGCCAGGGGGCCCTGGCGATCGAGTGCCCGGCCGCCAACGCCGACCTCGTCGCCGCGCTCGCCGGTCTCGACGACCCGCTCACCCGGGCCGCCGTCACCGCGGAGCGTTCCCTGCTCGCCGCCCTGGAGGCCGGCTGCTCCGCACCCGTGGGTGCGCTCGCCGACCTGCTGGCCGACGACCCCGGTCACGGGCAGGTTGTCACCGAAATGCGCCTGCGCGGCGTCGTCGGCACCACCGACGGCTCGACGCTGGTGCAGCTGTCCACCACCGGTCCCGTACCCACCTCGCACGACGAGGCCATGGCGCTCGGACGCGAACTCGCGGACGAGATGCTCGCCAAGGGTGCGGCCGGTCTTATGGGGGAGCGAGCACTTTGAACCCCACCCGCCCGACCACCAGCCCCGTGTCCTCGGCCTTCACCGGCCACGGTCACGTCACGTTCCTCGGCGCAGGACCGGGAGACCCCGGACTGCTGACCCTCAGGGCCGTCGAGGCCCTCGCGGGCGCGGACGTCCTGATCGCCGAGCCGGAGGTGCTCGAGGTCGTTCGCGGCCACGCGCGTGCGGGGGTGAGCACGCCTGAGCTGACGGTTGTTGACGAGGCGTCAACAGCCGCCGGAGTCCCCGTGTTGAGGGATGCGGCCAATCTTGTCATGGAGGCCGCGAGGGGCGGCAGGCGGGTCGTCCGTGCGGTGACCGGCGACCCCGGCCTCGACGGGAACGCGGGAGCCGAGATGCTCGCCTGCGCCGCCGAGGGCATCCCCTTCGAGGTCGTCCCCGGCGTCGCGACCGCCGTCGGCGTGCCCGCGTACGCCGGTGTGCCGCTCCGCGACGCGCAGGGCACGGACGTGCGGTTCGTGGACGCCCGTACCGCCGACGAGCGGTGCTGGACCGAGGTCGGCGCCTCCGACGGCACCGTCGTCGTCTCCACCTCTCTCGACTCGGTGGCCGCTGCCGCGGCCGAGCTGGTGTCGGCGGGCCGTAAGCCCGACACCCCGCTCACCGTGACCATCGCCGGGACGACCACCCGCCAGCGCACGTGGAACGCGACGCTCGGCACCATCGCGCAGGTCTTCAAGCAGGGGAAGATCCTCCCCTCGCCCGAGGGCCACCGCCCGGTGATAGCCGTGGTCGGCGAGCCCAGCGCCGCCGCGCACCGCGACCAGCTGTCCTGGTTCGAGTCCAAGCCGCTCTTCGGCTGGCGCGTCCTCGTGCCGCGCACCAAGGAGCAGGCCGCCTCGCTCTCCGACCAGCTCCGCTCGTACGGCGCCGTGCCGCACGAGGTCCCGACCATCGCCGTCGAGCCGCCGCGCACGCCGCAGCAGATGGAGCGGGCCGTCAAGGGGCTCGTCACCGGACGGTACGAGTGGATCGCCTTCACCTCCGTCAACGCCGTCAAGGCCGTGCGGGAGAAGTTCGAGGAGTACGGGCTCGACGCCCGCGCCTTCGCCGGGATCAAGGTCGCGGCGGTGGGCGAGCAGACCGCGGCCGCCCTGGTCGACTTCGGCGTGAAGCCGGACCTCGTGCCGAGCGGCGAGCAGTCGGCGGCGGGTCTCCTTGAGGACTGGCCTCCGTACGACCCCGTCTTCGACCCGATCGACCGGGTCTTCCTGCCGCGCGCCGACATCGCGACCGAGACGCTCGTCGCCGGGCTCATCGAGCTCGGCTGGGAGGTCGACGACGTCACCGCGTACCGGACCGTACGGGCCTCGCCGCCGCCGGCGGACACGCGTGAGGCGATCAAGGGCGGCGGCTTCGACGCGGTGCTCTTCACCTCGTCGTCGACCGTGCGGAACCTCGTCGGCATCGCCGGCAAGCCGCACAACGTCACCGTCATCGCCTGCATCGGGCCCGCCACCGCGAAGACGGCGGAGGAGCACGGGCTGCGGGTCGACGTGCTCTCGCCGGAGCCGTCGGTGCACAAGCTTGCCGAGGCGCTCGCGGACTTCGGGCTGCGGCGGCGGGAGGTCGCGCTGGAGGCGGGCGACCCGGTGACGCGGCCGAGCGAGCGGCGGCCGGGGGCGCGCAGGCGTCGTACGACGTAGTTCGGTTCGTGTTCGGGTGCGGGTTCCTTTCGGGGCCCGCACCCGGTGCGTTTCCGGGCCCTGCGGGTGCGGGGGCCCTACGGGTGCGGGTCCGAGCAGAGGGCGCCGTGCTGTGGGCACACCGCAGCCCGGCTGAGCGCATCGCCACACCGCGGCAACACCGTGTCGGTAAGTGCACTGTGTGTGCGGGCGTAGCCTCGGGGGCATGAACTCGTACGGATCTTTTCCCGGAGCGCGGCCGCGGCGTCTGCGGGTGAACCCTGCCATGCGACGGATGGTGGCCGAGACCCGGCTGCATCCGGCCGATCTGATCCTCCCCGCGTTCGTGCGCGAGGGAATCTCCGAGCCCGCGCCGATCGCGGCCATGCCCGGTGTCGTCCAGCACACCCGCGACACCCTGCGGAAGGCCGCCGTCGAGGCGCTGGAGGCCGGGGTCTCCGGGATCATGCTCTTCGGCGTGCCCGAGGACGCGAAGAAGGACGGCGCCGGGACCGCCGGCACCGACCCGGACGGGATCCTCCAGGTCGCCATCCGCGACGTCCGCGCCGAGGTCGGCGACGAGCTCGTGATCATGTCCGACCTCTGCCTCGACGAGTACACCGACCACGGGCACTGCGGGGTCCTGGACAGCGAGGGGCGGGTCGACAACGACGCCACCCTGGAGCGGTACGCCGAGATGGCCCAGGTCCAGGCCGACGCCGGCGTCCACGTCGTCGGACCGTCCGGAATGATGGACGGGCAGGTCGGAGTCGTCCGGGACGCCCTCGACACCATCGGCAAGGAGGACGTGTCGATCCTCGCGTACACCGCGAAGTACTCCTCCGCCTTCTACGGGCCCTTCCGCGAGGCCGTCGGCTCCTCGCTCACCGGCGACCGCAAGACCTACCAGCAGGACCCCGCCAACCTCCGTGAGTCGATGCGCGAGCTCGCCCTCGACCTGGAGGAGGGCGCCGACATGGTCATGGTCAAGCCCGCCGGCCCGTACCTCGACGTCCTCGCCAAGGTCGCCGAGTCCGTGGACGTCCCCGTCGCCGCGTACCAGATCAGCGGCGAGTACGCGATGGTCGAGGCCGCCGCCGAGAAGGGCTGGATCGAGCGCGACCGGGCGATCTTCGAGACCCTCACCGGCATCCGGC
The DNA here is from genome assembly GCF_040641575.1 of Streptomyces sp. NPDC020807. Classification (NCBI taxonomy): domain Bacteria; kingdom Bacillati; phylum Actinomycetota; class Actinomycetes; order Kitasatosporales; family Streptomycetaceae; genus Streptomyces; species Streptomyces sp. NPDC020807. The sequence continues at coordinate 72,708 of NZ_JBFADU010000027.1, read as the reverse complement.
GCGCCGGCGCGCAGATGATCCTCACCTACTGGGCCACCGAGGTCGCGCAGAAGCTGTCCGCCGCGCGCTGACCGGGTAGGCACCTCCAGGGCGCCTCCTAGTCCCACCAGAACGTCCAGACGGGGCTGTCCAGCAGCCCCGCCCGGGCGTAGTCCCGCAGGTTCGTGTGGCTGCCCTGGTCGATGTTGTCCGGGCAGAACGCGTAGTGCTCCGCCGCCAGCGCCTCGGCCTCCTCCGGCGTCCGGGGCGGGGCGGCGACCGAGACCACCAGCTGGTCGAAGGTGAGCGCCACGACCCGGGCCCCGAAACGGTCCTCCCACGACCTCAGCACCGCGCACAGCCGGGCCACGTCGTTCTCGTGGTTCAGCGGGCCGGTCCAGCCGATCACCGCAGGGATGTCCGCGCTGCGCCGCGCCGGAACCAGTGCCGGACGCGCGTCCTCCAGCCAGAAGCCCGGCTCCGTCAGCAGCTCGGCGACGGAGGCCGCCGACCTGTCGGGGTCCGTGTCGTACGGCTGCGCCGGGGCCAGGCCCGGCCAGTCCGCGCTTCCGGGTATCTCGTCGGACGCGTACGCGTCCCAGAAGCCGGCGAGGACCTCGTCGGCCTCGTGGTCGGCCGGATCACTCATCCGCTCCGGCATCAGCTCCCACCGGTCCACACCCCAGTCGCCGCCCAGCAGCACCGGCAGCAGCCCGGCCGTACGGGCCGCCGGGCGCAGCGCGCTCCACGCGGCGGGACCCGCCGCACCGTGCCCCGACCAGAGGTACGGGGCGTCCGCCGGGCCGGTGAGGGCGCCGGGCGGCAGGTCGAGGCCGAGGGAACGGCCGGTCGGATCGGCTGCGAGCCGGGGCAGCTGGTTCGGGATCATCGCCATGCGGAGAACGTACGAGGTGCCACTGACAACGACGGGGCGAGTGGTGGTGCGCCACGCGTCAGCGCACTCTGGAGGGGTAGCCGACAGGTACCTCGCCGGAGGTGGTCCTCATGATGAACACGCTCGTCGGATGGCACGTGGAGATGGAGTTCAAGGAGGAGGGCGACCGCACGCAGGCCGCGGCCATGGTGCGGCTCGGCGACGGCACCGAGTTCCGCGCCCACGGCCGGGCCAATCGTCACCCCTCCGATCCCGACCAGCTCCGGGTCGGCGAGGAGATCGCGGGCGCGCGCGCCCTGATGGACCTCGCCTCCCAGCTGCTGCAGAAGGCCCACACCGAGATCGACCAGGTGTCGGGGCGGACGTCCCGCAGCATCCGCTGACAGTCGCGTACGGCCGCGTACGGCCGCGTACGGTCGCGTACGGTCGCGTACGACGAGGCCCCCGGCACGGAATCCCGTGCCGGGGGCCTCGTCGTCACGCCTCAGAGGCGCTCGGGCGTCCTGATGCCCAGGAGCGCCATGCCCTGGTGCAGGGTGCGGGCCGTCAGCTCGCACAGGAACAGACGGTTCTCGACCTGCTCCGGGGTGTCCGCCTTGAGGACCGGGCACTCCGAGTAGAACGTCGTGTACTGCGAGGCCAGCTGGTACAGGTACGCGGCCAGCTTGTGCGGCGCGTACTCCGCGGCGGTCTCCGCGATCAGCTCGCCGAACGTGTCCAGGTGCAGGCCGAGGGCCCGCTCCGACGGCGCGAGGGCCAGCTCCGCGTGCGCCACCGGCTTCGCGTCGCCCGCCTTGCGCAGGATCGACTGGATACGCGCGTACGCGTACTGGAGGTACACCGAGGTGTCGCCGTTCAGCGAGACCATCTGGTCCAGGTCGAACTTGTAGTCACGGGCCGCCGACGTCGACAGGTCCGCGTACTTCACCGCGCCGATGCCGACCTGGGCACCACGCTCGGCGATCTCCTCCTCGGTCAGGTCCTGGGCCTTCTCGCGGACGACGGCCGACGCGCGGTCGATCGCCTCGTCGAGCAGGTCCACCAGCCGGACCGTCTCGCCCTCACGCGTCTTGAACGGCTTGCCGTCCTTGCCGAGGACCGTGCCGAACGCCAGCTGGACCGCCTTCACGTCGTCGTTCAGCCAGCCCGCCCGGCGGGCCGTCTCGAAGACCATCTTGAAGTGCAGCGACTGGCGGGCGTCCACCACGTACAGCAGGGAGGTCGCCTTCAGAGTGCCCACGCGGTCGCGGATCGCCGACAGGTCCGTCGCCGCGTAGCCGAAGCCGCCGTCGGACTTCTGGACGATCAGCGGCGTCGGGTTGCCGTCCGGGCCCTTGACGTCGTCGAAGAACACGCAGAGCGCGCCCTCGGAGCGGACCGCGACGCCCGACTCCTCGAGCAGGCGGCACGTCTCCTGCAGCATGTCGTTGTAGCCGGACTCGCCGACGACGTCGTCGTCCTGGATGTCCATGTCCAGCTTGTCGAAGACCGAGTAGAAGTAGATCTTCGACTCGTCGACGAACCGCTGCCAGAGCGCGAGCGTCTCCTCGTCACCGGCCTGGAGGTCCACCACCCGGGCACGCGCCCGCGTCTTGAACTCCTCGTCCGAGTCGAAGAGGGCACGCGAGGCCTTGTACAGCCGGTTGAGGTTCGACATGGCCTCCTCGCCGGAGACCTCGGCCTCCGAGGAGTGGTCCAGCTCGTGCGGGTGCTCGATCAGGTACTGGATGAGCATGCCGAACTGGGTGCCCCAGTCGCCGATGTGGTGACGACGGACCACCTTCTCGCCCGTGAACTCCAGGATCTCGACCATCGCGGCGCCGATCACGGCGGACCGCAGGTGCCCGACGTGCATCTCCTTCGCCACGTTCGGCTGGGCGTAGTCGATCACCGTCGTGCCGGCGGCCTCGTTGAACGGCACACCGAGACGCGCGTCCGCGGCTCGGGCCGCGAGCGTCTCGATGATCGCCGCGTCCGTCACCGTGATGTTCAGGAAGCCGGGGCCCGAGACCTCGATCTCCTTCAGGACGTCGTTCGCCGGGATCGCGTCCACGACCTTCGTCGCCAGCTCACGGGGGTTGCCCTTGAGCTGCTTGGCCAGCGCCAGGATGCCGTTGGCCTGGAAGTCGGCCCGGTCGCTTCGTCGCAGCAGCGGGTCGGCGGACGCGGCCTCCGGCAGGGCTGCCGAGAGTCCGTCCGCGAGGCGCTGCTGCACGGTCGAAGCGAGGGAAGGGACCGAGGCCATGAGCTTCCGTTCCTGTTGAGGGTGAGATCGTCAGGTCTGATTTCGCTTGTCAAGTGTCCCATGGGGGAGCAACGTGTTTTCTCCGCCTGTGGACAAATCCGCACCTGTGGACAACCGCCGAGACTTCCGTTCCGTCTGGGAGAATGGACGACGCAGGGCTGTCCCGCAGAACCGTCAAGGAAGAAGGACGTACCGACCGTGGCTCAGAGCAGCACCGAGACCGATTGGGTCTCCCGTTTCGCGGACGATGTCATCGCCGAATCGGAGCGACGTGCGCCTGGCAAACCGGTCGTCGTCGCCTCCGGCCTCTCCCCGTCCGGCCCGATCCACCTCGGCAACCTCCGCGAGGTCATGACCCCGCACCTGGTCGCCGACGAGATCCGCCGCCGCGGATACGAGGTCAGGCACCTCATCTCCTGGGACGACTACGACCGCTACCGCAAGGTGCCGGGCGGCATCGAGGGCATCGACGAGTCCTGGGCCGAGCACATCGGCAAGCCGCTGACCTCCGTCCCGGCCCCGGCCGGCTCGGCGTACCCCAACTGGGCCGAGCACTTCAAGGCCGCCATGGTCGAGTCGCTCGCCGAACTGGGCGTCGAGTACGACCCCATCAGCCAGACCGAGCAGTACACCACCGGCGCCTACCGCGAGCAGATCCTGCACGCCATGAAGCACCGCGGCGACATCGACGCCATCCTCGACCAGTACCGGACGAAGAAGGCACCGAAGAAGCAGTCCCAGAAGCCGGTCGACGAGGCCGAGCTGGAGGCCGAGGAAGGCTCCGGCGCCGCCGGCGAGGACGACGGCTCCGGCGGCACCTCCGGCTACTTCCCGTACAAGCCCTACTGCGGCCGGTGCGAGAAGGACCTCACCACGGTCACCTCGTACGACGACGAGACCACCGAGCTCGCCTACACCTGCACCGACTGCGGCTTCGGCGAGACCGTGAAGCTCAGCGAGTTCAACCGCGGCAAGCTGGTCTGGAAGGTCGACTGGCCCATGCGCTGGGCCTACGAGGGCGTCATCTTCGAGCCCTCCGGCGTCGACCACAGCTCGCCCGGCTCCTCCTTCGTCGTCGGCGGCCAGATCGTCCGCATCTTCGACGGCGTCCAGCCCATCGGCCCCATGTACGCCTTCGTCGGCATCAGCGGCATGGCCAAGATGTCCTCCTCGAAGGGCGGCGTGCCCACCGCGGCCGACGCGCTCAAGATCATGGAGCCCCAGCTCCTGCGCTGGCTGTACGCCCGCCGCAAGCCCAACCAGTCCTTCAAGATCGCCTTCGACCAGGAGATCCAGCGGCTCTACGACGAGTGGGACAAGCTGGAGGCCAAGGTCGCCGACGGCACCGTCCTGCCCGCCGACGCCGCCGCCCACTCCCGCGCCGCCCGCACGGCCGCCGGCGAGCTCCCCCGGACGCCGCGCCCGCTGCCGTACCGGACGCTCGCCTCCGTCATGGACATCACCGCCGGCCACGACGAGCAGACCCTGCGCATCCTCACCGAGCTCGACCCGGAGAACCCGGTCACCTCGCTCGACGAGGTCCGCCCGCGCCTGGACCGCGCCGAGAGCTGGATCACCAACCAGGTCCCGGCCGACCAGCGCACCATCGTCCGCGAGGAGCCCGACACCGAGACCCTCGGCTCCCTCGACGACGAGGGCCGCGAGTCGCTGCGACTGCTCCTCGAAGGCCTCGACGCCCACTGGTCGCTCGACGGGCTCACCACGCTCGTCTACGGCGTCCCCAAGGTCATGGCCGGCCTCGACCCCGAGGCCAAGCCCACGCCCGAGCTGAAGCTCGCCCAGCGTGCCTTCTTCGCCCTGCTCTACAAGCTCCTCGTGAGCCGCGAGACCGGGCCGCGCCTGCCCACCCTGCTCCTCGCCGTCGGCGCGGACCGGGTGCGGAAGCTGCTCGGGGCGTAAGCGCCTGACGGCAAAGGGCCGGCACCTCCGGAGAATCGGAGGTGCCGGCCCTTCGCCGTGCACGACAGGGGTCAGGGGATCAGGGGGTGTCGACCTCGGCCCGCGCCTGCTGCACGCGCTCCTCGGCCTTCGGGATGGCCTGCCGCAGCAGAGGCAGCTCGGTCTCCGGGTACTCGGCCAGGCCGTACCACTCGGCGACCAGCTGAGCCAGGTCGGCCTCGGACGGCATCCTCTGGTGCTCGTACACGTACGCGTCCATGGCCTTGAAGACGACCTCCTCGAAGTCGTCCTCCTGCGGGTTGCGGGGCTGCTCGTCGACGTACTGCGGGTCCTCGACGAACTCCTCGGGACCCGGCGGCGGGACGTCCTCCGGGCCCTGGGGGACCGGCACCGGGGTGGGTTCGAGACCCTCCACGATCTGCGGGTTGTAGTTGCCCTCGTAGGACTCCGGGGAGAGCTGGTTGTCCTTGAACCAGGGGTTGCCTGCCGCGTCCACCTCCACGGCGACCGGCACCGGGACCGGGGCCGGCTCCGGGACCGGTCCCGGAGCCGGGTGCGGGAGCTGCTGCGGGATCGCCGGTACGGCCTGCGCGGGCTGAGGAAGCTGCTGGAGCTGCTGGAGCTGCGGCTCCGGCGGCAGGACCGCCGGCTCGATGCCCGCCGCCGCCAGGCCCTCCGCCGCCGTCTCGGCCAGCGGGACGCCGTAGCGCGCGAGGCGCAGCGGCATCAGGGCCTCCACCGGGGCCTTGCGGCGCCAGCCGCGGCCGTAACGGGCCTGGAGCCGCGCCTGGTAGATCATCCGCTCCTGCTCCAGCTTGATGACCTGCTCGTACGAGCGCAGCTCCCACAGCTTCATCCGGCGCCAGAGGCGGAAGGTGGGGACCGGGGACAGCAGCCAGCGGGTGAGACGCACGCCCTCCATGTGCTTGTCCGCCGTGATGTCCGCGATCCGCCCCACGGCGTGCCGCGCGGCCTCGACCGAGACGACGAACAGGACCGGGATCACCGCGTGCATGCCGACGCCCAGCGGGTCGGGCCAGGCGGCCGCGCCGTTGAAGGCGATCGTCGCCGCCGTCAGGACCCACGCCGTCTGCCGCAGCAGCGGGAACGGGATCCGCAGCCAGGTCAGCAACAGGTCGAGGGCGAGCAGGACGCAGATGCCCGCGTCGATGCCGATGGGGAAGAAGTACGAGAAGGTGCCGAAGCCCTTGTTCACGGCGAGCTCGCGCACGGCCGCGTACGAGCCCGCGAAACCGATTCCCGCGATGATCAGGGCACCGGCGATGACGAGTCCGATGAGTATTCGGTGTGTGCGTGTCAGCTGCATCGCGGCCACCCGCGACCCCTCCCGTCAAACGACATCTCGCGCGCACAGAGTGGCACATGTGCGCGAAGCCCGGCCCTCGGGGGAGGGACGGGCTCCGCGCTGATGTGCCTGTCTGGGCAGGTTTGTGACTACTTGTTGGCCACCGCGACCGCAGCGACGGCCTCCTTGGCCGCCTTCACCGCACCGGTCGTGATCGACTTCTGCGACGGGGCGTCGGCGCCCGCGTACCCGGCGCCGTTGTACGACAGCAGCACCAGGACGTTGCCCGTGCGGGCGACCACCGACGTGTAGACGAAGTCCTCGCCCGTCTTGCGCAGCTGGTACGTGACCGTCTTCGCCTCGTCGCCGATGCCCGTCGCGGTGGCCGTCGCCAGCTTCTTCGCGCCCGCCGTCTGCTGGACCTTGGTCAGCTCCTTCGCGAAGTTCTCCTCCGCGCGCTCCTGGCCGCTGCCGAGCGACACGTCGGAGTCGTACCGGTAGAAGGAGACGTCGAGCCAGCGGTACTGGGAGCCGTCGACGCCCTTGTCGTCGAGGCCGTTCCACGAGCAGCCGGTGCGGCTGTTCACGTCGCTCGACGCCGCCCGCGTGCCCTTCTTCGTCTTCGCGTCCGGCACCAGCGAGGCCGTCGTCTTCGCCGAGATCGCCTTGCAGACGTCGGGCAGCTTCGCGAACTTCGCCGGGGCGACCGTCGGCGTCGGCGAGGGGGTGGGCGTCGCGGAGGCCGACGCGGCCGCCTTGTCGCCCGAGCCCGTCTTGCCGGAGCCCGAGTCGGAGCCGTCGGAGCCGGAGGAGCAGCCGGCGGCGACGAGCATCACCGGGACGGCGGCGCAGGCGAGTATGCGGGGGAGGCGCGAGGCTGATCGCTGCATGGTTCCTTCAGTCGCTTGTCGTGCGGTCCGGCGGCCGGTCGGCCGGCTGCCACGGCCGGCGGGCGGCCACGGGTACGCCGACACGTTACGTGGTCGCCGTCCGCTCACGGAGCGGAAGCGGACGGCTACTCCTCCAGGCGCTCGGCCAGCCGACGGGCCAGCTTCTGGGCCTTCGCCTGCAGTTCTTCGCTGTCGGGGCCCTCGGGGGAACCCGTCGTCTGCTCCCGGTAGGCGATGGTCACGATCACGTTCGATGTGCGGAACACCACGCTGACGGCCCGCTGGCGGCCGCTCGCGCCGACGGTGGTCAGGCGGTCGTCGACGTACGCGATGTCGCCGAGGCCGTCGAGGACGCGGGGTTCGAGACCGGTGGCCTTCGCGTCGGGCGTCGCGCCGTCGGACGGGCTCGTCGTGTCCGACGGGGCCGTCGTGGCCGCCGCGGTCGTCGGGCCCGGCGCGCTCGTCGTCGCCGAGGCGATGGCGGAGGCGCCGGAGGCGCCGGATGCACCGGAGGCGGGCGCCGTGGGGGTCTTGGGGGCGACGGTCGGGGTCTTGCCGGGGGTGCCCGTGGTGCCGGTGGTGCCCGTGGGGGTCGGCGGGGTCGTCGGCGGCACGGGGATGCCCGCCGCGAGCTGCTTGCGCAGGTACACCTCCTGCGCGCGGGCGTCGTCGCTCACGGCGGGGTCGTACGAGACCACCCGTTCGACGTCGAGCACGAGCCGGTGCGAGAGCTCCGGGCTGTCGGCCTTCCAGGTGCAGCCGACCCGCCGGTCCGTGTCGTACGTGACGGCCGGCGAGCCGCGGTACGCCTTGGCGCGCTCCGGGTCGGGCAGCGCCTCCGCGCCCGGGAGCAGGTCCCTGAGCATGGCCTGCGGGACGGAGCCGCAGGCCTCGAAGAGGGTGCGGTAGCGGCCGGGGGGCGCGAGGGGGGTGGCGGCGGTGCCGGCCTTGGCGTCGATGGCGGCCTTGTCCATCTGGGAGCCGGCCGAGCAGCCGGTGAGTCCGAGCCCGAGGCCCAGACCGATGACGCCGGTGAGGACGGCGGCGTGCCTCTTTCGCTGCACGGTCCCAGGCTCCCTTCTCCCGAGGTCTCTTCCCGAAAACTGTTTGCGGCGCGAACCCGGCCGATGGACACAATGTCTATCGCACACGCAGCTGTTGATGCCGGTCCGCTGTCACCTGTACGGGCTTTGGCTCCGGTTTTTGCGTTATCAGACTTTTCGGGGGAAACGAGGAAGTATGTCGTACGTAGAGGTACCGGGGGCGAACGTGCCCATCCGGATGTGGACCGATCCTTCCACGGTCGACGACGGAGCGATGCAGCAGCTCCGGAACACGGCGACGCTTCCGTGGATCAAGGGCCTCGCCGTGATGCCGGACGTGCACTACGGCAAGGGCGCGACGGTCGGCTCGGTGATCGCGATGCGGGGTGCGGTCTGTCCGGCGGCGGTTGGCGTGGACATCGGCTGCGGCATGTCCGCGGTCAGGACGTCCCTCACGGCGAACGACCTGCCGGGCGACCTGTCGCGGCTGCGCTCCAAGATCGAGCAGGCCATCCCGGTGGGACGCGGGCTCCACCGCGAGGCGGTGGACCCGAAGCGGCTGTACCAGTTCCCGACGGCGGGGTGGGACGACTTCTGGTCGCGGTTCGACGGGGTCGCGGACGCGGTGAAGTTCCGGCGGGAACGGGCAGTTACGCAAATGGGAACCCTTGGCCAAGGCAACCATTTCGTGGAATTTTGTGTCGATACATCCGATTCGGTCTGGCTCATGCTGCACTCCGGATCCCGGAACATCGGCAAGGAGCTCGCCGAATACCACATCGGCGAGGCGCGGAAGCTGCCGCACAACCAGGGCCTCGTCGACCGCGATCTCGCGGTGTTCGTCGCGGACACCCCGCAGATGGCGGCGTACCGGCACGACCTCTTCTGGGCGCAGGAGTACGCGAAGTACAACCGCGCGATCATGATGGCGCTCTTCCAGGAGGTCGTCCGCCGGGAGTTCCGCAAGGCGCGCGTGACCTTCGAGCCGGTGATCTCCTGCCACCACAACTACGTGGCGGAGGAGAGGTACGAAGGCGTGGACATGCTGGTCACGCGGAAGGGCGCGATCCGGGCCGGCTCCGGGGAGTTCGGGATCATCCCGGGCTCGATGGGCACGGGTTCGTACATCGTGAAGGGCCTCGGGAACGCCGCCTCGTTCAACTCCGCCTCGCACGGCGCAGGTCGGCGGATGAGCCGGAGCGCGGCGAAGCGGCACTTCACGACGAAGGACCTGGAGGAGCAGACGCGGGGTGTGGAGTGCCGCAAGGACTCCGGCGTCGTGGACGAGATCCCGGGCGCGTACAAGCCGATCGAGAAGGTCATCGACCAGCAGCGGGACCTCGTGGAGGTCGTCGCGAAGTTGAAGCAGGTCATCTGCGTGAAAGGCTGAGGTCGAACGGGAACGGGGTGCCGCGTTTGCGGCACCCCGTCATGGGTTTTCGCCACGTGCTACTCGGCAGGCGTTGGTGTCTGGCCAGTGCGGAGTCGCCATAGGCGCATGGCGCAGCTCTGCTCGGTGCGGTCAAGGGCGGTGGCTGCGGTGGCGGGGTCGCCGCGGCGCAGCAGTTCGCGGTCGTCCGCTGCCGTCCAGCGCTTTCGCGGGGGTGCGAACTTCATGTCCGCGGGGCGCACCCAGGTCTGGATGGAGGCCGCGTTGGCCTTCTTGTGGTCCAGGCCGAGACAGCCCGGGTAGTAGAGATGCCTCGCCAGCTGCTGCGCCTGCTCCTTGTAGTACGTGATGACGTAGACCTGATCGCGGGCGTTCCGGCGGGCGATACGTTCGGCACCCGTGATCTTCTTCGCGTAGTGGCACAGGTACACGGCCATGGCCGTGCTCGCCGACGTGAAGGAGAGGAACGGGATGCCTTCGGCTGTCCAGCCGAGCGATCCGTCGGCGTCGATGGCCCCACGGATGTAGTCCGGCCGAGAGAACTCGACGCGGGGTGGCTTGATGATCCACGACTTCTTGCCGTAGGGGATGCCGAGCCTGTTGACGATGGTCCTGGCTTCGAGGGCGCACAGAGTCCATGTGGCCGAGTGGTGTTCCTTGGCGAAGTTGGTGGCGCGGACTCGCTCCGTGATGGAGCTGTTGTACGGGGTCAGGCGCTGGAACTCGTGGAGGATGTGCGCATCCCGAGCATTGATCTCGGCGGTCAGCCTGCCCTTCTGGCCTGAGCCTTGGGCCAGGTGCCCGTCGGCCTGGAGGAAGCCGAACATGTAGGCGTAGTTCGGGTCTTCCAGGTCCATGAACGTCGGTGCGGTGGGGGCGAGGTCGCCGAGGTCGAAGAGCGTGGGCGCGCTAGGGTCCTGTTCAACCATGGGAAGTGTTGCCTTCCTGATGGTGAGGCCCTCGGCCGGGACTGTAATCCCTGCCGAGGGCCGTTCTGTATGGAGTTGTCTTCGACGGTAGGTCGGGTTTTCTGGTGACGTGTGGGTGATCGAAAGGGGTCACCCGTACGTGTCAGAGCTCGCGGTGGACCTTGGTGTTGGAGGCCTGGGCGCGGGGGCGGACGACCAGGAGGTCGATGTTGACGTGCGGGGGGCGGGTGCAGGCCCAGGTGATGGTGTCGGCGACGTCGTCGGCCGTCAGGGGGGCGGCGACGCCCGCGTAGACCTTGGCGGCCTTCTCGCTGTCGCCGCGGAAGCGGGTGGTGGCGAACTCGTCGGTCTTGACCATGCCGGGGGCGATCTCGATGACGCGGACCGGGGTGCCGACGATCTCCAGGCGGAGGGTCTCGGCGATGACGCGGGCGCCGTTCTTGGCGGCGACGTAGCCCGCGCCGCCCTCGTAGGTGCCGTGGCCGGCGGTGGAGGAGAGGACGACGACCGTGCCGTCGCCGCTCGCGGTGAGGGCGGGGAGCAGGGCCTGGGTGACGTTGAGGGTGCCGATGACGTTGGTCTCGTACATCTGGCGCCAGTCGGCCGGGTCGCCGGTGGCGACGGGGTCGGCGCCGAGGGCGCCGCCGGCGTTGTTGACGAGGACGGCGAGGGTGCGGAAGGCGGTGGCGAACTCGTCGACGGCGGCGCGGTCGGTGACGTCGAGGGCGTAGGCGGTGGCCTGGTGGCCGGCCTCGTTGATCTCGGCGGCGAGGGCCTCGATGCGGTTCTTGCGGCGGGCGGTGAGGACGACGCGGTAGCCGGCGGCGGCGAGCTGCCTGGCGGTGGCGGCGCCGATTCCGCTGCTCGCTCCGGTGATGACGGCGATGGGGGTGCCGGCGGCGGTCATGGTGGCGTGCTCCTCGCGCAGGTGGTCGATTCCGTGGATCGCCCGGTCAGGATAGGTCGGGGCGGGGGCTATCGGCCTCGGGGGGCGTACATGATCAGGGCCATGCCGGCGAGGCAGACGAGTGCGCCCGCCACGTCCCAGCGGTCGGGGCGGTAGCCGTCGGCGACCGTGCCCCAGGCGATCGATCCGGCGACGAAGACGCCTCCGTAGGCGGCGAGGACGCGGCCGAACTCGGCGTCGGGCTGGAGGGTGGCGACGAAGCCGTAGGCGCCGAGGGCGATGATGCCGCCGCCGATCCAGATCCAGCCCCGGTGCTCCCGTACGCCCTGCCAGACGAGCCAGGCTCCCCCGATCTCGAAGAGGGCGGCGAGGAGGAAGAGGGCTGCGGAGCGTGCGATGAGCATGGGGAGAGCGTCGCACGGTGGGGCTGAGCGGGTGGTTCGGGCGCGTCTCTGACAGGGTGTCAGGAGATCGGGGGCTTGGTGGCTATTTTTGTGCTTATGCGACGAATGAGCCTGTCTGTGCTGGGAGTGGTGTGTGCGGGGGCGCTGGTGGCCGGAGCCGGTGCGGGCGCCGGGGCCGTGGAGCCGGGGGCCGTGGGGTCCGGGGGTGGCGAGTGGGGCGTGGTCGAGGCGGACCTCGCCCACCACGGGCACGTCTCCCTCTGGGACGGGCGGGTCGGGGTCTGGGTGGTGAGCGAGAACCACGGGCCCTCCGATCTCTCCCAGGCCACCGTCCGGCTCGCCTTCTCCGTGCCGATGACGGGCGAGCAGGCGCTGCCTCCGGACTGCCTGTGGAGCAGCGACCGGGTGGTGTCCTGCCGGACCGGCGCGCTGCGGGCCGCCGGGGCCGCCGGCGAGCTGGCGCTCGACCTGCGGACCGCCGGTCTTCCGGACGAGATCACGGTGGACGTCAGTACGGCCTGGCGGGACGGGAAGGCCGACCGGAATCCCCGGAACGACCGCCATCGCGTGCTCGTGCTCGCCACCGGGGATCCCTACGTGTTCTGACGCGCGGTTCGTACAATCCCTGCATGACGCAGAAGAGTTCCGCCCGGCGTGAGGCGCTCATGACCGAGCTGTACGGCGAGGCCCGGCGCTACATGGCCTCCTACGCCCTGTTCAACCAGGCCGTCGCCGACCATCTGCGGCTCCACCCGACCGACGTGCAGTGCCTGAACCTGCTCAGCCTGGAGGACGGGCCGGTGACGACCGGGCGGGTGGCCGAGCTGACCGGGCTCACCACGGGCTCCGCCACGCGGCTCGTGGACCGGCTGGAGAAGGCCGGGTACGTGACGCGCGAGCGGGACACGGAGGACCGGCGCCGGGTCCTGGTGGCGCTCGTGCCCGGCCGGATGGCCGAGCTCGCCGCGCTGTGGCGGAAGCTCAACGGCACCTGGGGCACGATGTTCGACGTTTACAGCGATGCCGAGGTCGCGCTTCTCATCGCGCACATGCGGCGGACCGTCGAGGTCAGTGCCGCGCAGGTCGAGCGGCTCCGGAGCGGCGAGCTCGGCTGAGGCCGCCGCTCAGCCGGCGGTCGCGCCGCCGAACTCGGTGACCGCGTCCGCGACGATGGCCTCCAGGCGGGCGTGGTGGGCGCCGCGCCAGTAGACCCGCCCGCACTCCTCGCACTCCGCGAACACGTCGTACGTCTTCTCCGTGCCCTGCTCCAGGCGCTCGCGCACGGCGTCCTTGTCGGCGGTCGAGAGCAGACCGTTGCACGCCGTGCAGCGGGTCCAGGGCGCCAGTGGGGGTGCGAAGCGCTCCAGGACGTCGCGGAGCTGGTCCTCCGGGCGGTCGCTGTAGACGTACGCGCCCGCCCAGAGCTCCCTGCGGCGCAGCAGCCCGCGGTCGCGCGAGAGCATCACGCGCCGCTCCCGCGCCGACAGCGCGGCGAGCGCCGGGTCGCCGATGTCCTCGCTCTCGTACGCCGCGTCCACGCCGAGCAGGCGCAGGCGCCGCGCGAGCGTGCCGAGGTGCACGTCGAGCAGGAACCGGAGCGGGGCGCCGGGGACCGTCTGCGGTCGTGCGACGGCCTCCACCTCGACCCTCTCTCCCGCGGCCGGTACGTGCGAGGCGGCCACCGGTTCGCCGTCGACGAGCAGGCGTCCGGCCTCGGTGAGCGGGACGCCGAGCGACTCCACGACGTGGCCGAGCGAGGAGGCGCCGTCGGTGGTCACGGGGGTGGGTCCCTTGCGCCGCTCCGCCGAGACGAAGAGGTGCAGGCCGGGGGCGAAGCTGAGGTGGATCTCCGGTCCGTTCACGGGGACAGGATGGCACCGGGGTGGGGGAGGGGCCAGGTAATTCCGGGGGTGGCCGGTCAGGGGCGGAAGGCTCTCGCGTGGTCCGCCACCCACTCGGCGAAGGTGCGGGGCGGGTGGCCCGTCAGCTGCTCGACGGTGTCGGTCAGCGGGACCGGGCGGCGGTCGTGGGACGCCCAGTAGGAGAGCAGGGCGTCCGCGAAGGGGGCCGGCATGTGGCCTGCGACGGACTCCTTCCACTCCTGCGGGGTGGTGACGGTGTGGGGTGCGGGGCGGCCCGTCACCCGCTCCACGGTCGCGAGCTGCTCGGTGAAGTCCAGTGATTCGGGGCCGGTCAGGAGGTAGGAGGAGCCGCGCAGTCGGGGCTGGGTGAGGACGGCGAAGGCGGCCTCCGCGATGTCGCGCTCGTGGAGGGGGTCGCCGTGGGAGTGGGGGTGGGGGAGGGCGGGCGCGTGTCCGGTCCGGAGGGCGCGGGCCCACTGGAGGGCGTTGGCGGCGAAGGCGCCCGGCTGGAGGTGGGTGGCCTCGAGGGCTCCGGTGTCCGCGACGGCGGCGAGGGCGCGTTCGGCGGCGAGGTGGGAGGCGGCGATGGCGTTCTCCTCGGCGTCCGGGGCGAGCACGGAGCTGGAGGAGAGGAGCGCGATGTGCTCCACGCCGGCGGCGCGGGCCCGCTCGGCGAAGGCGCGGGCGTGGACCGCCTCGGCGTAGAGGAAGACGGAGTCGACGCCGGTGAGGGCCGTGTCGAAGGTGGCGGGGTCGGCGAGGTCGCAGTGGACGGTGTCGACTCCGGGGGGTGGTGAGAGGTCGGCGGGGTCCTTGGAGCCGGCCCTGGCCTTGATGCCCGCGCTCGCGAGGAGGTCGAGGAGGGCGGTGGCGACGCGGCCGCGGCTGCCGGTGACGAGAACGGTCGTGCAGGTCGTGGAGGTCGTGGAGGTCGTGGAGGTCATGGCTCATCCCTTGCGTGAAAGAGTTGCGTGAGGAAGAATCTGCGTTACGCAGATAAATATCCGCGAGGTCCCCGCCCCCGTCAACCCTGAAAAAACCTGGGGTACCGTCCCGGCATGAAGATCATCGACCTTGAGCCCGGCGACCCCCGGCTGGAGAGCGACCTGCTGCCGGTCCTGCTCGAACTCCGCCCGCACCTCACCCCCGAGCTCTTCCGCGAGGTCTACGAGACCGGGCACCCCCAGGGGCTGCGGTTCAGCGCCGCCTACGCCGACGGGGGCCGCTGTGTCGGCGCGGCCGGGTGGCGGATCGTCATCAACACGAGCTCCCTGCGCAAGCTCTACGTCGACGACCTCGTGACCGCCGGCGCCGAGCGTTCCGGTGGCGTCGGCCACGCGCTCGTCGAGCACCTGGAGGGTCACGCCCGCGCGGCCGGCTGCCACGAGCTCAACCTCGACTCCGGCACCCACCGCACCGGCGCCCACCGCTTCTACCTGCGCGAGCGCTTCGACATCGTGGCCTTCCACTTCACCCGGCCGCTCACCGCACCGGACGCCGGCTAGGCCGGACGCCGGCTAGGCCGGACGCCGGCTAGGCCGGTTCGCGGGCCAGGTCGAGCCGCCAGTTCCGGCAGGTCATCGTGTGCCCCGGCGGGTACTCGAAGGACAGCTCGCCGAGCGGTTCGAAACCCGCCTTGCGGCACACCGCGTTCGACGCCGTGTTGTCCACGGACGGGAACGCGTGCAGATGGCGGTGGAGGCCCGCGGCCCGTGCCTCCGCCGCCACCGAGCGCGTGGCGGACGTCGCCACCCCGCGGCCCTGAAAGCCCGGAAGGACCGTCCAGCCCGTCTCGTACACCGGCTGCCCCTCCCACTCGCGGACCCAGAAGCCGATGCTGCCCGCCACCGCCTCCTCCGGCAGCAGCACGATCCGGAACATCCGCCCCGCGCCCGAGCGGTCCGCGCTCAGGTCCACGTACCGCCGGTGGCGCCGCTCCAGCCGCTCCTCGGTCTCCGGGCCGCCGAGGTGCTCCATCAGCTCCGGCGCGTTCAGGGCGCGCAGCAGCCCCGCGTCCGCCTCGGACCAGGGTTCCAGGCGAACGCCCCTGGTGTCGCGGCTCGTCTTCGTCGTCGTCATGGCCGAACGGTAGGTCAGGGCACCGACAGCCCCCGGGCGTACGCCGTCGGGGGCACTCCGATCGTCGCCGTGAAGTCCCTTACGAGATGGGCCTGGTCGCTGTAGCCCAGCTCGGCGGCGAGCGCGGGCCAGTCCACGCCGGCCTCCGCCGTCCCCGCCGTCCCGGCCCGTTCCAGGGCCTCGTGGATGCGGTAGCGCAGGATCACCCACTTCGGTCCCACGCCGACGTGCGAGGCGAACAGCCGTTGCAGGGAGCGGGCGGAGAGGCCCGACGCGGCGGCCAGTTCGGAGGCCTTGCGGATCGCGCGGTCCGCGCGGGCCTGCTCCACCAGCTCCATCGCCTGCGCGGCCGCCGCGTCGGGGGCGGGGCCGAGGGCCAGGAGGAAGGCGTCGAGCGCCGCCACGCGCGCGTGGTCCTCGTCGGGGGACAGGACGCCCGGGACCGCGAGCTCCGGCCCGCCCGGGAAGACCTCGCCGAGCGGCACCCGGCGGCCCGTCCACACCGACACCGGCCACGCCGGCGCGAAGGGGCGGAAACCGCCCGGCCGGAACTGCACCCCGCAGACCCGGCCCGCGCCCGACAGCCGCTGCGTGAAGAGGCCGAGGCCGACCCCGGAGACCTCGGCGGACGCCTCGGCCTCCGCCGACGGGCCGTCCAGTCGGCCGTAGCGCTGGAAGACCACGTTCACCGACGGGTGCGGGACGACGTGCGTCGCGTACGGTTCCGGCAGCGCCCAGTCGATCAGCCAGTAGTGCTCGAGGAAGGGC
Source organism: Streptomyces sp. NPDC020807 (assembly GCF_040641575.1). Classification (NCBI taxonomy): domain Bacteria; kingdom Bacillati; phylum Actinomycetota; class Actinomycetes; order Kitasatosporales; family Streptomycetaceae; genus Streptomyces; species Streptomyces sp. NPDC020807. The sequence continues at coordinate 56,091 of NZ_JBFADU010000027.1, read as the reverse complement.
CGCAGCTCGGGCGCCGGTGTGTGGCGGCGGAAGCGGACGCGGGCGAGCAGCTCGGCGGGGTCGACGATGCCCCGGGTGTCCCTGCGGGGGGTCGGGGTGGCCATGGCGCGCGTACTCCTGACGTGTTTCTTCAAGACGGCTGACGCCATGATCGCTTAGCGTCGATTCCATGACGAACCAGGACCTTCCCCGCATCGCCGATCTGCTGCACACCGCCGCCTCGCAGGCCACGCCCCTGGTCGGCGACATCGACGACGCCTCGCTCGACGCGCCCACGCCCTGCTCCGAGTACGACGTGCGGGCGCTGCTCAACCACCTCTTCGGGGTCGTCGTGAACTTCCAGGCGCTCGCCGCGAAGCAGCCGGCCGACTTCTCCGAGCTTCCCGACCGGGTCGCCGAGGCCGACTGGCGGGACCGTTTCGCGGCGGAGGCCGGGAAGCTGGTCGCCGCCTGGGCGGAGCCCGGCGCCGACGAGGGGACCTCCGGCGCGATGGGGCTTCCCGCGCGGACCGTCGGCTCCATGGTGCTGCTCGACCTGACCGTCCACGCCTGGGACCTGGCCCGCGCCACCGGGCAGCCCTTCGAGCCCGACCCGGCCGTGGTGGACGGGCTCGTCGAGGAAGTGGAGAAGATGGCGCCCATGGCCCGCGAGATGAACGTCTTCGGCGACTCCGTCGAGCTGCCCGAGGGCGCCTCGGCCTTCGAGCGCCTGCTCGCGACGACCGGCCGCGACCCGCGCGCGTGGGCGGCCTGAGCCGCCCGCACGGGGGCGCCTCAGCGCAGGCGGCCCGGGGCGGTCAGGGAGAGACGGGAGACGAGCCGGCCGAAGGCGTCCTCTTCCTCCCGGGTCAGGGCCACCGACTCCTGCGGGTGCCAGACGCGCTCCAGCGGCGTCGCCGCGGCACGCTCGCGGCGGTCGCGGGCACGGCTGCGCAGGCTCATCGCCAGCCAGATCGCCGTCGACGCGGCGAGCAGGGCGAAGAGCGTGATCACGCGGGGGTCAGAGAACTGGCCGGGGAAGGACATGGCTCACTCCAGGACGTGAGAGCCCTCCGTACGCGACGCGCCCTGGCAGGGGTGCGCGGGTACGGCAGGCGGTGGTGATTCCTGCTGCTTCCTCCCGACCCGCTCAGTTAACACCAACCTGGGGGCCTTTCGGCAGGGGGGTCCGGGACCAAAGTCCCGGAAACGGTTGTCCACAGGTCCCTGCAGGCCCTCTTGTGCGGGCTCCGTCGTCGCCCCACTGTGGCGGGAGGAGACAGAACGCGTCGGGGAGGGAGTGCCCGCATGTCCGGAGCGCAGCCGTGGGCTTTCACGGACGACAGGGGAGTGGAGTCGGTCGCGGCCCGTGTGCCGGAGCGGGTCGTGGCGTACGTACGGGCCGGGGCGGCCCTGCTCGACCTGGGGGTGGCGCCGGTCGGCGTCTACGGGTCGGGGCACGACGGGGCCGGTCTCGACCCCGCCAAGGCCGGTCGCCTCGGTGACGCGGGGGTGCCGTATCTCGGCGGCGGGCGTGGGCTCGACGAGGGGGTGCTCCGGGAGGCGCGGCCCGACCTGGTCGTCGACGTCACCTACGACGGCAAGGGCCCGTACGCCCTCGACGAGGCCGTCGTCGAGCGGCTCGGCATACCGCTCGTCGCGCTCTCCGTCGGCAACGAGCTCAGCCTCCCCGGGATCCTCGGGCGCTTCGACGCGCTGGCCGGCTCCCTCCGGGGCGGGCCGGCCGCCGGGGCCGGAAGTGGTTCCAGCGGTCTCGCCGACGCGGAGGACGTGCTTCGGGAGGCCGCCGGGCGGAGCGCGCTGTCCGTCCTCGCGCTCTCCGGCGGCGGGTCCGGGCAGGTGCATCTCGCCCGGCCGGCGGCCTGGCCCGAGCTGGTGCGGCTCGCCGCGCTCGGTGTCCGGCTCGTCGACCCGGGGCCCGGTGCCGGGGTCAACTGGCTGACCACCGACTGGGGGCGCGTCGGTGAGCTCCGGCCGGACGTGGTGCTCTTCGACAACCGGGCGCACGCGGCGCCTCCGGGTTCGTACGGGATACCGGACGCCGCCCGGCTCGTGCCCTGGAACCCCGAGACCCCGCCGAGCCCGGACGCCTACGCTCGCTTCTTCCGGGGCGTGGCGGAGTACCTGGCCTCCTGAAGGGTCCGCTACGCGGGCGTCAGCCGGGTGCGGAGCGAGGTCGCGAACTCCTCCGCGCGGGCCAGCTGGGTGCGCAGTTCGTCGACGCGCTCCGCCGCCGCCTGTTCGTAGCGGCGGACGCGGTCGACGAGTGCCGCGCGGTCCTCCGGGGTCAGTTCCGTCTCCGTGCCGGGGCGGTCGGCGCTCAGCAGGTCCACGGCCGTGAGCAGTTCGCGGGTCTCGTCGAGCGTGAAGCCCAGCGGCTGCATGCGGCGGATCACCATCAGGCGGGACACGTCGGAGTCCGTGTAGAGGGGGAAGCCGCCGGGCGAGGCCGCCGAGGGCACCACCAGGCCCATGTCCTCGTACTGGCGGATCGTGCGCAGGGACAGTTCGGTCCGTGCGGCGACCTCCCGGAGCTGCATGGGTCCCACGGTCGTCCGTACTCCGCTCACACGCGTCACGTCCTCTCCCGGGCGTCCGGTGCCATGCCGGACGTCCCACCCTGCGCATTACATCCGATTCGTCCTAACTTCAGCACTTATGAATGCCGGGAGTGTCACGAAACGCCCGCAGACGTGCCTACAACACCCCTACGGCCACACCAGGCAGTACGGCTGGTGCCCCGCCTCGTGCAGGCGGACGGAGAAGTCCTGCCACTCGTGGAGCAGCTGGTAGACGTCGAAGGCGTCGCGCGGGCCGCCGCGGTCGGGGACCGTGGACCAGATGAAGGCGGCGGCGCCCACCGACTCCTCGCCGATCCCGCGCAGCGGGTCGACGACGGTCATCGGGAGCTTCACGACGGCGTAGTCGGGGTGGAGCACGACCAGTTCCAGCGGGGGCACCCGGTGCAGGGGCATGCCCTGGATGCCCGTCAGGACCATCGCCGCTATGGTCTCGGGCTTGATCTTGGTGAACATGCCGCCCATGCCGAGCTCGTCCCCGCCGAGCTCCTCCGGGCGCATCGAGATCGGGACGCGCGCGGCCGTGGCGCCGTCGGGCGCGCCGAAGTACTTGTACGTCACCCCCAAGCGGCCGCTCCCGCTCGTGCCGGCCCGGTCGTCCGGAGGGCCCGACGCTCCCGGAACGGTCGGGCTGCCGGACGCCGGTTCTTCGGACCGCCGGCGCCGGTGCCTGCCCCGCCGGGCAGACTCCGGACCCAGGTCGTCCGTCCCCTCGCCCGGTCCGCCACCGCGATGCATATCTCCACCCGACTGCTTTTTCTCGGCAACACGACCCCGCCGCGCAACCCGATCATCGTGTCAGTGACCTCCCCCGCACTCGTACGGTGAAACACCTGTCCGCAAGAACGTCGTGGCCTCTGACACCATGGATTCCGTGAGCCATCCCTATGACGCCCCAGTTTCGCAGACGCGACGGACAACCGCCCCGGCGTAATCACAGGGTGTCCTCACCGACTCGTCCGTACTCGCAGCCGTATTCGCAGGTCAGGATCACAGTGCCGTATTCATACGAAGCCCCAGTCTCACAGACGCTTTTCGACCGCGCGTCCCTCGTGACGCCCGGCGGCGTGAACTCGCCGGTGCGTGCTTTCCGAGCCGTGGGTGGTACGCCCCGGTTCATGGTCTCCGGTGCCGGTCCGTACCTCACCGACGCCGACGGTCGCGAGTACGTCGACCTGGTCTGCTCGTGGGGACCGATGATTCTCGGCCACGCACACCCCGAGGTCACCGCCGCCGTGCAGGAGGCCGTGGCCCGCGGTACGTCCTTCGGCACGCCGGGCGAGGGCGAGGTCGCGCTCGCGGAGGAGATCGTCGCGCGCGTCGAGCCGGTCGAGCAGGTCCGGCTCGTCTCCTCGGGCACCGAGGCCACGATGTCCGCGATCCGGCTGGCCCGCGGCTTCACCGGTCGCGCCAAGGTCGTGAAGTTCGCCGGCTGCTACCACGGTCACGTGGACGCGCTGCTCGCCGCGGCCGGTTCCGGCGTCGCGACCCTCGGTCTGCCGGACACCCCCGGTGTGACCGGCGCCCAGGCGGGCGACACGATCGTGCTCCCCTACAACGACCTGGAGGCCGTGCGGGCCGCGTTCGCCGCGCACCCGGGCGAGATCGCCTGCGTCATCACCGAGGCCTCCCCGGGCAACATGGGCGTCGTCCCGCCGCTGCCGGGCTTCAACCAGGGCCTCGCGGACCTGTGCCGGGAGAACGGCGCGCTGTACATCTCCGACGAGGTCATGACCGGTTTCCGCACGTCGAAGGCGGGCTGGTACGGCGTCGACGGCGTCAAGGCCGACCTGCTGACCTTCGGCAAGGTCATGGGCGGCGGCTTCCCGGCCGCCGCGTTCGGTGGCCGCGCCGACGTCATGGGCCACCTCGCCCCGGCCGGCCCGGTCTACCAGGCCGGCACCCTCTCCGGTAACCCGATCGCCACCGCCGCCGGCCTCGCGCAGCTGCGGCTGCTCGACGACGCCGCGTACGAGAAGGTCAACGCGGTCTCGACGGAGATCCAGGGCCTCGTCACCGGCGCCCTCGCGAAGGAGGGCGTCGCGCACCGGCTGCAGACCGCCTCCAACATGTTCTCGGTCTTCTTCACCGCCGACGAGGTGCGGAACTACGAGGAGGCGAAGAAGCAGGAGGCCTTCCGCTTCAACGCCTTCTTCCACTCGATGCTCGCCGACGGCGTCTACCTGCCGCCGTCCGCCTTCGAGTCCTGGTTCGTCTCGGCCTCGCACGACGAGCGGGCGATCGAGCGGATCGCCGCCGCCCTGCCGGCCGCCGCGCGCGCCGCCGCGGAGGCGACCGCATGAGCGACCAGGCCACGCGGGACCAGGACATCACCGTCGTCCACCTGATGCGGCACGGCGAGGTCCACAACCCCGACGGTGTCCTGTACGGGCGCCGCGCCGGCTACCACCTCTCCGACCTGGGCCGTCAGATGGCGGACCGCGTCGCCGAGCACCTGGCCGGCCGCGACGTCACGTACGTCGTCGCCTCCCCGCTGGAGCGGGCGCAGGAGACGGCCACGCCCATCGCGAAGTCGCACGGCCTCGACCTGGCGAGCGACGAGCGGCTGATCGAGGCGGCGAACGTCTTCGAGGGCAAGACCTTCGGCGTCGGCGACGGAGCCCTGCGCAAGCCGGGCAACTGGAAGCACCTCACCAACCCGTTCCAGCCCTCGTGGGGCGAGCCGTACGTCGAGCAGGTCGTCCGGATGATGGGCGCGCTCGACGCGGCGAAGGACGCGGCCCGTGGTCACGAGGCCGTCTGCGTCAGCCACCAGCTGCCGATCTGGATCGTCCGCAGTTTCGTGGAGAAGCGGCGGCTGTGGCACGACCCGCGGCGGCGGCAGTGCACGCTGGCCTCGCTGACCTCGTTCACGTACCGCGGCGACAAGATCGTCTCCGTCGGCTACAGCGAGCCGGCCAGGGACCTCGTCCCCGCGCACCTGCTCGCCGGCGCGAAGCCGGTGAAGGGGAAGTCGAAGGCGTTCGGCGCGTAGCCCCTGTGCGGCGAAGCGCTATTGTCGGGGCGGTCAAGAGGTGTCCATGCCAAGGGGCACCGTCCGGGCCGCCCTGAAATATTTGTACTAATTCCCGGAACCTCCGTGTTCCGCCCTGCATCTCACTCATTGTCGGTTTGGATGACGTTTCGGTAGTACGTCAGCGCGAATGGGGATGGCATGCGCGGGATCAGCGGAATCAGTCGAAGGGGACTTCTCGGGGCGGGCGTCGGGGCCGCGGCGGCCATCGGGATCGCCGGCTGCGGCACCGGTGACGAGCGGAAGCCGGGGCGTTCCGGCCCCGGCAAGGGCGGTGACGCCACGGGTGATCCGACGACCCCCGCCCCGACCAAGGACGACGCCCGGCTCATCGGTGACGGTTCCACCGCCGACACCGGCAAGCAGCCGCACCAGCCCGACGCCCCCGTCCCGCTCGAACCCGGCCAGACGCCGCCGCAGTTCGTCGTCTTCTCCTGGGACGGCGCCGGCGAGGTCGGCAACGGCCTCTTCCCGCGCTTCCTCGACCTCGCCAAGAACCACGACGCGGCGATGACCTTCTTCCTCTCCGGGATCTACCTCCTCCCCGAGTCGAAGAAGAACCTCTACCGCCCGCCGAACAACCGCGTCGGCGCCTCCGACATCGGCTACCTCACCGACGAGCACATCAAGGACACCCTCAAGAACGTCCGGCGGGCCTGGCTGGAAGGCCACGAGATCGGCACCCACTTCAACGGCCACTTCTGCGGCGGCTCCGGCTCCGTCGGCAACTGGACCCCGGCGCAGTGGCAGAGCGAGATCGACCAGGCGATGAAGTTCGTCACCGAGTGGAAGACGAACAGCGGCTGGACCGACCTCGACCCGCTGCCCTTCGACTACTCCAAGGAGCTCGTCGGCGGCCGTACGCCCTGCCTCCTCGGCCAGGACAACCTGCTGCCCACCGCCAAGCGCCTGAACTGGCGCTACGACGCCAGCTCGCCCGGCGGCCGGCAGACCTGGCCGGTCAAGCGCCAGGGCATCTGGGACCTGCCGCTCCAGGCCGTGCCCTTCCCCGGGCACTCCTTCGAGGTCCTCTCGATGGACTACAACATGCTCGCCAACCAGTCGAAGAACACCACCAAGGGCATGCCCTCGCGCTACCCGGGCTGGCGCAAGCAGGCCACCGAGGCGCTCCTCGGCGGCTTCAACCGCGCATACGAGTCGAACCGCGCGCCCTTCTTCGTCGGCAACCACTTCGAGCAGTGGAACGGCGGCATCTACATGGACGCCGTCGAGGACGCGCTCAAGGGCATGGCCGGCAAGAAGGACGTCCGGCTCGTCTCGTTCCGTCAGTTCGTGGACTGGCTCGACGTCCAGGACCCGAAGATCCTCGCCAAGCTGCGCGGACTCGAGGTCGGGCAGAAGCCGGCCGGCGGCTGGAACACCTACCTCAGGCCCTCCGCGACCGCCACGGCCACGACGGCGCCCTGACTCCGTCACCGCCGCGCCTTAAGCCATCTTGACAAGGGGCTTTACGGGCACGTAGGGGGGTGCCCAAGATCCCCCAAACGCCCATGCGAAACTTTTCACATGAGCCTTAGCCTCGCCCGTCGTGCCTCACGACGCACCCAGCTCGCGGTCGGAGTCGTCGGAGTCCTGACCGCCGCCGTCACGCTCTCCGCGTGCTCCGGCGACAACAACGGCAAGTCCGGCGGCGGTGGCGGCACCAACTTCGTGACCAACACGGGGGGGATCGCCACCGTCGCCAAGGGCGAGCGCACGGCGCCCGAGAAGATCGCCGGCGAGACCCTCGAAGGCGAGCAGCTCGACGTCGCCGACCTCAAGGGCAAGGTCGTCGTCCTCAACGTCTGGGGCTCCTGGTGCGGCCCCTGCCGCGCCGAGGCCCCGCACTTCGCGAAGGTCGCCAAGGAGCTCAAGGGCCAGGACGTCGAGTTCGTCGGACTCAACACCCGGGACCCCAACAAGCAGCCCGCGATCGCCTTCGAGAAGGACTACGGGGTCCCGTACCCCAGCCTGTACGACCCGCAGGGCAAGCTCATCCTCTTCGGCTTCCCCAAGGGCACCCTCAACCCGCAGGCGATCCCCTCCACCGTCGTCCTCGACAAGGAGGGCAAGATCGCGGCCCGTTCGCTCATGGCCCTCGACGACGAGAAGCTCCGTTCGATGATCGAGCCGCTCCTCAAGGAGAAGTGAGCCGGTGAACGAGACGGTCACCAGCGGAGCCCTGCTGCTCGCCCTGCCCATCGCGGTCCTCGGCGGCCTGGTCTCCTTCTTCTCGCCGTGCGTCCTCCCGCTCGTCCCGGGCTACCTCTCGTACGTGACCGGGGTCACCGGCACCGACCTCGCCGAGAGCCGCCGCGGCCGGATGACCACCGGGGCCGTCCTCTTCGTGTTCGGCTTCACCGCCGTCTTCGTCTCCGGCGGCGCCCTCTTCGGCTACTTCGGGACGAACCTCCAGGAGTACCGCGACACGCTCTCCACGGTCCTCGGCGTGCTCATGATCGCCATGGGCGTCTTCTTCATGGGCCTCATGCCCTGGTTCACCCAGCGCGAGTTCCGCTTCCACAAGAAGCCCGCCGCCGGACTCGCCGGAGCCCCGCTCCTCGGCGCGCTCTTCGGCATCGGCTGGACCCCGTGCATCGGCCCGACCCTCGCCTCCGTCAACGCCCTCGCCATCGACCAGGCGAGCGCCGGCCGCGGCGCGGTCCTCGCCTTCGCGTACTGCCTCGGCCTCGGCGTACCGTTCGTCCTCGCGGCCGTCGCCTTCCGCAAGGCGCTCGGCGCGTTCAGCTGGGTCAAGAAGCACTACGTATGGGTCATGCGGATCGGCGGCGGGATGATGATCGTCACCGGCGTCCTGCTCCTCACAGGCGCGTGGGACAGCATGGTCGCCACGATGCAGGGCTGGTCCAGCGGTTTCACGGTGGGGATCTGAGTTCCATGAGCACAACCGACACGACGGAGACCGAGCGCGCCGCGGACGAGGCGGCCGGCGCCCAGCTCTCCACCGCCCCCCAGGAGGAGGCCCCGGCGCTCGGCGGCCCCACCCTCGGGCCCATCGGCTGGATCCGCTGGTTCTGGCGGCAGCTCACCTCCATGCGGGTCGCGCTGATCCTCCTCTTCATGCTCTCCCTCGGCGCCGTCCCCGGCTCCCTGGTCCCGCAGAGCAGCGCGGACGAGTTCAAGGTGCAGGCCTTCAAGGACGCCCACCCCACGCTGACGCCGCTCTACGAGAAGCTCCAGTTCTTCGACGTCTACAGCTCGGTGTGGTTCTCCGCGATCTACATCCTGCTGTTCGTCTCCCTCATCGGCTGCATCCTGCCCCGCACCTGGCAGTTCGTCGGCCAGCTCCGCAGCCGCCCGCCGGGCGCGCCCAAGCGCCTCACCCGGCTCCCCGCGTACGCGACCTGGCGCACCGAGGCCGAGCCCGAGGAGGTCCGCGCCGCCGCGCTCACCGTCCTCAAGGGCCGCCGCTTCCGCGCCCACACCGCCGGTGACGCCGTCGCGGCCGAGAAGGGCTATCTGCGCGAGGCCGGGAACCTGGCCTTCCACGTGGCCCTGATCGTCATGCTCGTCGCCTTCGCGTGGGGCCAGCTCTTCAAGTCCGAGGGCGGCAAGCTGATCGTCGAGGGCGACGGCTTCTCCAACACGCTCACGCAGTACGACGACTTCAAGTCCGGCTCCCAGTTCGGCACGGACGAGCTGGAGCCGTTCAGCTTCACCCTGAACTCCTTCACCGGTACGTACGAGAAGACCGGCCCGCAGCGCGGCACCCCGCGCACCTTCGAGGCCGACGTCACGTACTCCGAGGACGGCGGCAAGGAGAAGAAGGCCGTCATCCGGGTCAACGAGCCCCTGGAGGTCGGCGGCTCCAAGGTCTACCTGATCGCCCACGGCTACGCGCCCGTCTTCACCGTCAGGGACGGCAAGGGCAAGGTCGTCTTCCACGGCGCCGTGCCCATGCTGCCCGTCGACAACAACATCACGTCGACCGGCGCGATCAAGGTCATGGACGGCTACCGCGACAAGAACGGCGAGAGGGAGCAGCTCGGCTTCACCGCGCTGTTCGTGCCGACCTTCGCGGGCGAGGGCAAGGGGACGATGTTCTCCCAGTTCCCTGCCCTGGACTTCCCCGTCGTCGCGCTCACCGGCTACCACGGAAGCCTCGGCGTCGACTCCGGTCTGCCGCAGAACGTGTACCAGCTGGACACGAAGAAGATGAAGCAGTTCGAGCTCGACAAGGGCACCGGGAAGGCCGAGCGCCTGCTCCCCGGCGAGGCGATGACGCTGCCCGGCGGCGCCGGCTCGATCACCTTCGAGAAGGACATCAAGGAGTGGGCGAGCTTCCAGATCTCGCAGCAGCCGGGCAACGGCCTCGCCCTCGCGGGCGCGATCGCCGCGATCGCCGGTCTGACGGGTTCGCTCTTCATCCAGCGGCGCCGGGTCTGGGTCCGGGCCGTCCGCGGTGAGGACGGCGTGACCGTCGTCGAGATGGCCGGCCTCGGCCGGAGCGAGTCCGCCAAGCTGCCGGAGGAGCTGGGCGACCTCGCCGCCGCGCTCGCGGCGCAGGCGCCGCCCGCACCTCCCGCACCCACAGCAGCGGACGACCCCGCCGAAGAACCCGCCGAAGACCCTGCCCCTTCTGGAGAGGCCGACAAGTGACCCTCGCCGCCACGACCAACGAGAGCCTGGCGCAGCTGAGCGACCTGCTCATCTACTCCTCGATGGCCGTCTACACCCTGGCCTTCTTCGCCCACATCGCCGAGTGGGTCTTCGGCAGCCGCAGCAAGGTCGGCCGTACCGCCGCCGCGCTCACGCAGCAGAAGGCGGCGGCCGACGCGCCCGCCGTGACCGTCCGGGTCAAGGCCGGCGGCTCCACCGCCGTCCTCGACAAGCCGCAGGTCGTCACGCGGGCCGCGGCCGGCGCGCGGGACGTTCCGGACGGCCCCGGCGCGGCCGGCGGCACGGTCAAGGGCGACCTGTACGGCCGGATCGCCGTCTCGCTCACCGTCCTCGCCTTCCTGGTCGAGGCCTCGGGCGTGGTCACGCGCGCGCTGTCCGTGCAGCGGGCCCCCTGGGGCAACATGTACGAGTTCTCCACCACCTTCTCCACGGTGGCGGTCGGTGCGTACCTCGGCTTCCTCCTCGCGAAGAAGAACGTCCGCTGGATCGGTCTGCCCCTCGTGACGACCGTCCTGCTCGACCTGGGCATGGCCACGACCTGGCTGAAGACCCCCAGCGACCAGCTGGTCCCGGCGCTCGACTCGTACTGGTTGTGGATCCACGTCTCCACGGCGATCTTCTGCGGAGCGGTCTTCTACATCGGCGCGGTCGGCACCCTGCTGTACCTCTTCCGCGACTCGTACGAGAACAAGCTCGCCACCGGCGGCAACCCGGGCGCCTTCGCCCGCTCGGTCATGGAGCGCCTGCCCTCGGCGGCCTCGCTCGACAAGTTCTCGTACCGGGTCAACGCGGCGGTCTTCCCGCTCTGGACCTTCACGATCATCGCGGGTGCGATCTGGGCCGGTGACGCGTGGGGCCGCTACTGGGGCTGGGACGCCAAGGAGGTCTGGTCCTTCATCACGTGGGTCGGGTACGCGGCGTACCTGCACGCGCGGGCCACGGCGGGCTGGAAGGGGCGGAAGGCCGCGTACATCGCGCTCATCGCCTTCGCCTGCTTCCTGTTCAACTACTACGGCGTGAACATCTTCGTGAGCAGCAAGCACTCGTACGCGGGCGTCTGAGCCCACGGCTAGCGGCCGACCGGCCCCGGGGCCACGCTGGAGGTATGAGCGAGATACCCCGGGGCAGGTGCGAGACCCGCGACGGTGACACGCACCTGCTGCGGTACGTCATGGAGCTTCCGCACCCGGCCGCCGACGTCTGGCAGGCCGTCGCCACGCCCGACGGGCTCGTCGGGTGGCTCTGCGCGGCGGACCCCTTCGAGCCCCGGCTCGACGGGCGGGTCACCCTCCGCTGGCGGAACGGCGGCACCGAGGCCGAGGGGCGGGTGACCGCCTGGGACCCCGGCTACGTCGCCGAGTACACGGTCGATCCGACGACCCACGGCAGGATCCGGTTTCACGTGGAACACGGTCCCGGCGGGGCCGGCGGGTCGACCGTGCTGCGTTTCACCAACGAGATCCGGGGAGACCGCGCGTACCGCCTCGACTGCCTGGCGGGCTGGCACGACCACTTCGAACGGCTGGCGGCGGCGCTGGACGGTCACCGTACGGAGTGGGCGGCCTGGACGCCCGAGCGGTGGCGTCACCTGCGCGGCTTGTACGAGCGCGACGAGGCCCGCTGGCCCACGTGGGAGCCGTAGGACTCACCCCTTCTTCGGCGGCAGGCACGAGGAAGCCGGCGGGCGGCCCTCCGGCCAGGCGATCTGGACGAAGCGCTGGGAGCCGTCCTGGGCGAGTTCCACGATCGGGACCGCCTTGTTGTACGGGTTGCCGTAGTTGTCCAGGCAGATCCAGCCGCTCGCGCCCTGCACCCGCAGCGAGCCCTTCACCTGCGGCCACTGCGTGACGACGTCGGCGAGCTCCGGGTACTGCGCGTCCTGCGGGGTGGCCTGGCGGATCGCGTGGACGGCCGTCGCCATCGCGTCGTACGCGACGATCGCCTGCCCGTCCGCGAGCGCCACCGGCTTCTTCGAGGCGCGCGCGATGTCCGTCTCGAAGGTCTTGTACGCGACCACGGAGCCGCCCGTCGCCGGGACCTGCCGCCCCTTGCCGGGCTTCCAGGCGTCGGGGTGGGCGAGGGACGCGTACCGCACGGTCAGCTTCGCCTTGAGGGCGCTGCGGTCGAGCTTCTCGTCGGCGCCGAGGTACGAGCCCTCGTCGCCGGTCAGGATCGTGAAGGAGCGGTCGAGGCAGCCGCGGGCGCCCAGCGCGTTGATGAACTGGCGGAGCTGCGTGTGGCGGCCGGCGAAGAAGACCGTCTCGGCGCGGGTGTCGCAGATGAGGTGGGTGATCTGCCGGAAGGTGTTCGCGGTGGTCCCCTCCTCGGTCTGGTCGGCGGGCGAGGTGAAGAGCTGGGGCTCGTACGGGGCGCCCTTGAGGGTGGTGGAGAAGGCCGACTTGAGCGTGTCCGTGTAGTGGTCGCCGCTGCGGGTGTCCTGGACGAGGATCGCCTTGGCGGCGTCGACCCGGCCGAAGTGGGCGAGGGCCTTGGCCTCGTCGGTGTTGGTGGGGGAGACGCGGGCGAGGCCGGGGTAGCGGTTGGCCGAGCCGGGGCCGTTGGCGATGTCGTCGGCGGTGATGGTGGTGCCGACGACGGCGATCCCGGCGCCGGTGAGCGCGGTGACCGACTTCCGCATCTCGGTGGAGGAGGTGGCGACGCCGGTGACGGCCCGCAGCCGGTCCGGTCCGCCGGTCATCGTCGCGAGCTGGGTGGTGATCCGCTCCCACTGGGCGTTGCCCTTGCCGGTGTTGGCGAGGACCAGCCGGATCTTCGGGGTCTGGCTGTTGGACTCGTGGTTGGCGCGGAACTGGTAGGCGTACGCGCCCTGCACCTCGTGGAGGACCTTCGTGCGCATGCCGGGGTCGGGGGAGGTGAAGGGGAGGAGGACGGCGACGGTCGCGTACTCATCGGGCTTGAGGGTGGCGTTCTCGCGGCCGATGGCGTCGGCGATCTCGGCGAGCTCGGGGACCTCGAAGGCGTGGCCGGAGCCGTTGACGCCGACGCACTCGCCGGTGTCGACGGTGCGCTCGACGCCGGCGGCGCAGGAGCGGTCGTCCGGCTCGACGAGCTCGCGGAGGCCGTAACCGCCGGCGCCGAAGAGGACGATGGCGCCGACCAGCGTGATGACCAGCTTCTGGCGTGGGGTGCGGACGCGGCGACGCGGTCCGCCGAACGGGCGCGGTATGCGGTCGGGCATGGCGTCAGACTCCGTCCTCGCGTCCTGGCGGCAGGGACAGCCCCCGCCAGGCGCGGATGTCGCGCGGCCAGTGCGTGGCCGCGTCCCAGAGTGAACCGCTGCCCGTCAGATGGCGGCCGGAGAGCCCGCGCAGCTCGTGCGCGAGCCGGCGGGCGACCTCCTCGTCGGGGAGCGCGAGCGGATCGGTGAGCAGCCACACGGCGTGCAGCAGCCGCCGTAGGGACAGGTGGAGTTCGATCGTGTCGACGTCGAGCCCCGGCGGCAGGTTCCCGGCCGGCGCCTGACCGAGGGCGACGGCCCGGCGCGGGTCGGTGCGGGGCCGGTCGCGGTCGCGGGGGTACGGGGCCGCGGCGACGAACCGGAGCCGCCCGAGCCAGCCGAGGACGTCCTGCTCCGGGAAGGTGACCCGGAAGTGGGTGACGGCCTCCTCGGTGTCGCCGAGCGCGAGGTCGTGGTGGAGGCGGTACGGGCCGGGCGCGGGCCCGTAGTGGCGGCGCAGGGTCTCGTGGACCGCGCGCCACTGCGCGTACCGGGGGTGGTCCGCGTCCTCGAAGCGGAGCCGGTGCAGGAGCAGGGCGCGCAGCAGCGGGTCGGCGACGAAGTGGCCGGGGCCCTCCCGCCAGTCCTCGGAGCGCAGGTGGTCGCGGACGCGCAGGGCCACGTCCCCGTCGAGGGACTCGTTCTGGAGCCGGGCGTGGGCGAGCAGCCGGGCGGACTCCTCGTCGTGGGTCGCGGCGAGGACGGCGTACGGCTCCGGTCTCGGGACGGGCAGCAGTTCGGAGAGGAGCGTGGGGGCGACCCGGACCGGCGGGGCGTCCTCGCGGAGCTCGACCGTCAGGTCGAGGAGACCGCCGGGGGTGAGGCCGGCGCGCTGCCCGGGCGGGGCCTGGCCGGCGGCCCGGGCGAGGCGGTCGACTCCGCCGGGCCGCCCCGCGGTCAGCCGGTGGACGGCGCGGGCGAGTTCGGCGGGGATCGTGCCCTGGGGGTCGTAGTCGTCGAAGGCGTTCCGGGTCTGGGTGGGGGAGAGCGGGGTCAGCGCGACGGCGAGGATGCCGGAGCTGACGCTCGTGCCACGTGGGCAGGGCGCCCGGTGCGCGGTCTCGGGCAGCTGGGCCCTGGTCGCGTGCCGCATGGCCTCGTGCTCGCGGACGCGGGAGGTGGCGAGGACCACGATCCGGTCGCGACGGCCGGTGGCGCGGGCCCGCAGAATCGGTTCGACCAGCTGGCGGCCGAGGGGTTCGTGGGCGTTGTCGAGGAGGAGGACCGGGCGGCCGACGCGGGCGCCCAGCTGGGTGAGGCCGGTGTAGGCCCGTAACAGGTCCTCGGTGAGCGTCTGGACGAGGAAGGCCTCGGCCTCGCGCCGTCGTTCGCCGCCGTGCTCGAAGTCGGCGGCGAGCAGCTGGAGCCCGGTCCTGCCGACGCCGCCGGCGTTCCGGTAGGTGCCGTACCAGTTCGCATAGGTGCGCTGGCGGCGGTTGAAGACCTCTTCGAGGACGGTCTCCACGGTCGCGCCGGCGATCGGCCCCGCCAGCGGCGCGGTGGCCTCGGCGAAGGTGGTGGCGAGGTTGGCCAGCACCCGGCCGACCCATTCGGCGGTGGCGCCCCTGGTCGCGTCGACCGTGGTGAGCAGCGGCCGGAGCCGTCGGAGGTCACCGGCGGTCTGCTCCTCGTCCCCGGGCCGCCAGCCCAGCGAGGCGACGGCGACGAGCCCGAGCGAGAGCCTGGGGAACCGCACGGGCCGCACCAGCGGTCCCCTCGGAGACAGCTGCACGGCGAGGTCGGCGAGGGCGCCGGTCACCGGCGTCCAGCCGGGACCGTGGTCGGCGGGCTCGTCGAGGTGCGCGCAGTCGAGCAGCGCGAGCGGGGTGAACCCCTTGTACCGGTTGCGGACCTCCTTCAGGAGGACGGTCTTCCCCATGCCGCGCCCGCCGGTGAAGACGGTCACGGGCGGGTCGTCGCCGTGCTCGTACGCGACCCGCGCGGCCCCCTGCCCGGTGAGCCCGACGAGCCGTGCGACGAGCCCGTCGTCGTCGAGCGCCGCGCCGCGGCCGTACAGCTGTCTCTCCACGCGCCACAGCCCCCCTGTGTCCCCATGAGATGCGCCCCGTCACATCGTCAGATCCAGGGTATAGAGAGGATGTTGTGGCTCGGTCAAGGTTTTCTCACGAGCCGGCGGTAGTCCGGCCGGGAGGAACGTCCTCGCCGATGTCCTCGTACCAGAGCTCCGGACGGTCGAGCACGAAGTCCCGCATGAGCGCGGCGCACTCCTCGTCGTCGAGGACGACCACCTCGACGCCGTGCCCGGCCAGCCACTCGTGCCCGCCGAAGAAGGTCCGCGCCTCCCCGACGACGACCCGCGAGATCCCGAACTGCCGGACGAGCCCGGAGCAGTACCAGCACGGCGACAGCGTCGTCACCATCGTCGTCCCCCGGTACGACCGCTGCCGCCCCGCGTCCCGGAAGGCGGCCGTCTCGGCGTGCAGCGACGGGTCCCCGTCCTGCACCCGCCGGTTGTGCCCGCGCCCGAGGAGCCGCCCGTCGGCGCCGTACAGCGCGGCCCCGATCGGGATGCCCCCTTCGGCGAGCCCGTCCCGGGCCTCGTGGAGGGCCGTGCCGAGCCAGAGGCGGGCGAGTTCCGTGTCCATGCGGGGAGCGTCCATGCGGGAAGCCTTCCCCGGCATCGGCGCCGCCGATCGCCCCCATCGGCAGGACGCCCCACTGGCCCGTGGACCCGCTCGCGGGTCCGCTCGTAGCGTCGTCGGCATGAGAAGCGAAACGCGGGGAGCCGTCGAACTCAGCCTGGCCATGGTGCTGTCCGGGACCCTCGGGGTCTTCGTCGTCGAGTCGGGCGCGTCGCCGTTCGAGGTGGTGTTCTACCGGTGCCTGTTCGGGGCGCTGGCGCTCGGGGCGTACAGCCTCGCCCGGGGGTTCTTCACCGGGCACGGGTTCACGGCGAGGACCTTCGGTCTCGCGCTGCTGGGCGGCGTCTTCATCGTCTTCAACTGGGTCTTCCTCTTCGAGGCCTACGCCGCCACCTCGATCTCCCTCGCCACCGTCGTCTACCACACGCAGCCGTTCTTCCTCGTGCTGCTCGGCGCGCTCTTCATGGGGGAGCGGATCGGGCGGGGCAGGCTCGCCTGGCTCGGGACCGCCTTCCTCGGGCTCGTGCTCGTCTCCGGCGTCCGGCCTGGCGACACCGGCTCCCTCGCCGGCCTCGGGTACGCGCTCGCCGCCGCCGTCCTCTACGCCCTGGCCACCTTCGTCACCAAGCGGATCACCGGCGTCAGGCCGCACCTCATCGCCCTCGTGCAGGTCACCGCGGGCCTGCCGCTGCTCCTGCCCTTCGCCGACCTCGGCGCGGTGAACGGGGGATGGGGCTGGCTCGCCGGGCTCGGCGTCATCCACACCGGGCTGATGTACGTGCTCATGTACGCCGCCTACGCCAAGCTGCCCACCGCGAAGATCGCCGTCCTGGCCTTCACCTATCCGGCCGTCGCCATGGGCGTCGACTGGGCGGTGTACGGGCACCACATCGGGCTCGTCCAGGCGCTGGGCGTCCCGCTGATCGTCCTCGCCAGCCTGAAGGTCACGCTCGGCGGGACTGCTCCGACACGAGTCGCCGCGTCTGCTCCACGAACAGCCGGACGTGCGCCGGAAGCCGCTTCCCCCGTCGCCACGCGAGTTGGGTGAAGAGGGCGAAGCCCGGCCGCCAGGGGAGCTCCACCAGGTCTCCGGAGGCCAGCTCCTCCGCGACCGTCACGCGGGGGAGCAGTGCGGTCCCCAGGCCCCCGGCCACGCCCCGCTTCGTCGCCTCGATCGTGCCGAACTCCATGAACGACGGCCCCCACTCCCGCAGCTCCGCCTCGAACAGGTCGCGGTACGGGCAGCCGGGCTCGGGGCCGAGCAGGGCGGCCGAGGCCACCTCGGCGGTGGTGAGAGCCGTACGGCCCGCCAGGGCGTGGGCCGGGGACGCCACCAGGACCAGCGGCTCCGGGGCCAGGACCTCCGACTCCAGGCCCTCGTGCTCCGTCTCCGCCTCCATGAGGAAGCCCACGTCGTACGCGCCCTGCCGCAGCGCCTGCCGCGTCTCGTCGCCGAGCGTCGGGCGCAGGGCCAGGCGGATCCCCGGGTAGCGGTGGTGGAAGTACTCGAGGAGCGGGGGCAGCCGGTAGGAGGTGAGGGACTCCATGGTGCCGACCGAGACCGTCCCCGCCGGGTCGGCGGCGCTCGCGACGGCCTCCCGGGCCTCCGCGGCCAGCTCCGTCATGCGGAGCGCGTACGGCAGCAGCCGCTCGCCCGCCTCCGTCAGGCGGATGCGGGAGCCGAGGCGCTCGAAGAGCTCCACGTCGAGCGAGGACTCCAGGGAGCGGATCTGGGCCGTCACGCTGGACTGGGCGTAGCCGAGCTCCGCCGCCGCGCGCGTGAAGGAGAGGACCTCCGCCACCTTCTCGAAGGTCGCGAGGAGGCGCAGTTCCATCAGCCGTCGGTGCGGTCGGGGCGGTCGGTGCCCTCGTCGAGGTCGCGCTCGCGCTTGCGGAGCTCCTCCTCGCGGCGGTTCAGCTCCGCCTCGCGGTCGTTGAGCTTCGCCTCGTCCTTGAGCGACCTCAGGAACTCGGGGTTGTCGTCGGGCGCCACCCAGCCGCCGCCCCTCGTGCCGCCCCGGCCGCCGCCGGCCGAGGCCGCGCGCCGCTTCTTGCCCGCGAAGAGCCAGACGATCGGGCCGACGAACCAGAAGAGCAGGATGATGATGACCCAGACCACCTTGGGCAGGTGCTTGGTGTCTTCCTCCGGGGTGTTCAGGCAGTCGATGAACGCGTAGATCGTCAGCGCCAGCGGCAGGATGTACATCAGCGCCCTGAGCATGTGGTGCGGCCCCCTGGAAGCGGTGGCGGGCGCGCGTTTCGGCGGCCCCGGTGACAGTTCCAGGGTAGCCGGTGACCGATACTGGCCCTTATGGCTTACGACGATCTGCGCTCGCTGCTCAGGGCGCTTGAGCGCGAAGGCGACCTCAAGCGCATCAAGGCCGAAGTCGACCCGTACCTGGAGGTAGGGGAGATCGTCGACCGGGTGAACAAGGCGGGGGGTCCGGCGCTTCTCTTCGAGAACGTCAAGGGCTCCGCCATGCCCCTCGCGATGAACGTCTTCGGGACCGACCGCCGCCTCCTCAAGGCCCTCGGCCTGAAGTCGTACGGGGAGATCAGCGAGAAGATCGGCGGGCTCCTCAAGCCGGAGCTGCCGCACGGTTTCGTGGGCGTCCGCGAGGCCTTCGGCAAGCTCGGCTCGATGGTCCACGTGCCCCCGAAGAAGATCAAGGACGCTCCCGTCCAGGAGGTCGTCCTCACCGGGGACGACGTCGACCTCGACCTCCTGCCCGCGCTCTTCACCTGGCCCAAGGACGGCGGCTCCTTCTTCAACCTCGGGCTGACCCACACCAAGCACCCCGAGACCGGTGTCCGCAACCTCGGCCTCTACCGGCTCCAGCGCCACGACAAGCGCACCATCGGCATGCACTGGCAGATCCACAAGGACAGCCGGAACCACTACGCCGTCGCCGCCGCGAAGGGCGAGCGCCTGCCGGTCGCCATCGCCTTCGGCTGCCCGCCGGCCGTCACGTACGCCTCCACGGCCCCGCTGCCCGGCGACATCGACGAGTACCTCTTCGCGGGCTTCGTGCAGGGCAAGCGGATCGAGATGGTCGACTGCAAGACCGTCCCGCTCCAGGTCCCGGCGCACGCCGAGGTCGTCGTCGAGGGCTGGCTGGAGCCCGGCGAGATGCTGCCGGAGGGTCCCTTCGGCGACCACACGGGCTTCTACACGCCGCAGGAACCGTTCCCCGCGCTGAAGATCGACTGCATCACCATGCGGAAGCGCCCGCTGCTCCAGTCGATCGTCGTGGGCCGGCCGCCGACCGAGGACGGGCCGCTCGGCCGCGCCACGGAGCGGTTCTTCCTGCCGCTGCTCAAGATCATCGTGCCGGACATCGTGGACTACCACCTGCCGGAGTCGGGCGGCTTCCACAACTGCGCGATCGTCTCGATCGACAAGAAGTACCCGAAGCACGCCCAGAAGGTCATGCACGCGATCTGGGGCGCCCACATGATGTCGCTGACCAAGCTGATCATCGTGGTGGACAAGGACTGCGACGTCCACGACCTGCACGAGGTGTCCTGGCGGGCGCTGGGGAACACCGACTACTCCCGCGACCTCACCGTCGTCGAGGGGCCCGTCGACCACCTCGACCACGCCTCCTACCAGCAGTTCTGGGGCGGCAAGGCCGGTATCGACGCGACGAAGAAGCTGCCCGAGGAGGGCTACACCCGGGACGGCGGCTGGCCGGACATGGTCGAGTCGGACCCGGCGACGGCCGCGCTCGTCGACCGCCGCTGGAAGGAGTACGGGCTGTGATGGCCACGGCCGCCGTGCCCGGCGCCCAGCCGCAGCAGCCTCGGCCGGGCCGCACGAAGGCCTTCCTGCGGCTCGTGATGATCGAGCACTCGGTCTTCGCGCTGCCCTTCGCCTACATCGCCGCGCTCACCGCGATGTTCCAGCTCGACAGGAACATCCACTGGTGGACGCTGTTCCTCGTCACCGTCTGCATGGTCGGTCTGCGTACCTTCGCCATGGCCTGCAACCGGATCATCGACCGCGAGATCGACGCGCGCAATCCGCGCACGGCGGGCCGCGAGCTCGTGACGGGGGCGGTCTCCGTGCGGTCGGCGTGGACCGGGGCCGGGATCGCGGTCGTCGTCTTCCTCGGCGCCGCCGCCCTGCTCAACCCGCTGTGCCTCGCCCTCGCGCCGCTGGCCGTCGTCCCGATGGTCGTCTACCCGTACGGGAAGCGGTTCACGAACTTCCCGCACGCGATCCTCGGCCTCGCCCAGGCCATGGGCCCGATCGGCGCCTGGCTCGCCGTGACCGGCGAGTGGTCCTGGGACGCGGTCATCCTCGGCCTCGCGGTCGGCGTGTGGATCGGCGGCTTCGACCTGATCTTCGCCTGCCAGGACGTGCAGGCGGACCGGGCCGGCGGCGTCATGTCGGTGCCCGCGCGCTTCGGCATCCCGGCGGCGCTGTGGGGCGCCCGCGCCTCCGCCGTCGTCACCACCGGACTCCTCGTCTGGTACGCGCTCGCCACGGACGCCGGGTTCTTCTTCTGGCTCGGTCTCGTGGTCGTCGTCGCCGCCTTCTGCTACGAGCACACGATCGTGAAGCCGCACGACCTCTCCCGGCTCAACAGGGCCTTCTTCACGGTGAACGGCTTCATCGGCATCACGCTCTTCGTGTGCGCCCTGCTGGACCTGCTCGTGCGCGGGCTGACGCCCTGAGCCGTGGCATCGGATGACCGATAGGCTCGACCGCATGAACGACGGCCTCAGCACCGAAGGCGGGCACAGGAACGACGGCGGCAGCACCCGCGCACCATGGATCGTGGGGGTCTCCGGCGCTTCGGGGACCCCGTACGCCGCTTCCGTCCTGCGTGGTCTCCTCGCCGCGGGGGAGAGCGTCGACCTCGTCGTGTCGCGGGCCTCGCGGCTCACGCTGCTCGACGAGACCGGCCTCTCCTTCCGGGACGCCCACTGGCGCGAGGACCTCGCGGCGTGGCTGGCCCGGGGGGCCGACGGGAAGCCGGACACCTTCGACGTGGCGGACGCGCTGGGGGACGTGCGGTACTGGGCGGCCGGGGACCTGGCCGCCGGGCCGTCGTCGGGGTCGTACCCCTCGAAGGGGATGCTGGTGGTCCCGGCCTCGACCGCGGCGGTCGCGGGAGTGGCGCTCGGGCTCTCGAAGGATCTTCTGCAGCGGGTCGCGAGCGTGACGCTCAAGGAGCGGAGGCCGCTGGTGGTCGCCGTGCGGGAGACCCCGCTCAACGGTCAGACGCTGAAGCACATGGTGACGCTGGACGAGGCGGGCGCCGTGGTGCTGCCCGCCTCTCCGGCGTTCTACGCGGGGGCGACGCACATCCAGGATCTGGTGGACTTCGTCGCCGGGCGGGTGCTGGACGCGGCAGGTGTGCCGCACCAGCTGTACCGCCGGTGGGAAGGAGAGCTCGGTGGCGCCCTCCCCGGGGATTAGCGCTTCTTGGCGCGCTTCTTGGCGGCGCGCTTCGAGGCGGAGGTCGACTGGTGGGCACGCGAGCGGTTGGCCATCTCCTGCAGCTCGCGCATGCGGGCGTAGGCCATCTCGATCGTGTACACGGTGATCACCACTCCAATAGATCGTCTTTGATCTGCAGACACCTGATGCACATGTTGGACTGATTCGCAGGGCGTCTGCTCTGTATGCCTTAGATTCTACACCTAAACTCGCGGTATCGCTGGATAATGGAAGGCCTATACCTATGGACGCCGTGGACAGGCAGCTCATCCAGGCCCTTCGGGAGAACGGGCGCGCCTCGTACGCCGAGCTCGGACGGCTCGTCGGGCTCTCCGGCCCGTCCGTCACCGACCGGATCAACCGCCTGGAGGCGGCCGGGGTCATCACCGGCTACCGGGCCACCGTCGACGCCGCCTCGCTCGGCCTGGGCGTCACCGCCCTCATCGGCATCTCCCTCTCCGACGCCGCCGACCACGAGGACGTGGCCCGCCGGCTGAAGGACCTGGCCGAGATCGAGGACTGCTGGTTCATCGCCGGCGACGACTCGTTCATGCTCAAGGTGCGCGCCAACGACGTCGACGGCCTGGAGAAGACGATCCGCCGCCTCTCCGGCACGAAGGGCGTGTCGCGGACCCGTACGACGATCGTGCTCTCGACCAAGTGGGAGAACCGGGTCGGAGACCTCCCCGAAGAGGCCTGAGAGTACGGTGGGGAAGCCTGAAAACACGGGGACGTACGGAGAGAACAGAGGGAGGCGGCCGTAGTGGACGCTGGACTCAAGCGCGAACTTGAGCAGAAGGTCCGGGACGGTGAGCGGCTGAGCCGTGAGGACGGCATCGCCCTGTACGAGTCCGACGACCTCGCCTGGCTCGGCGGGCTGGCCCACGAGGTCAGGACCCGCAAGAACGGCGACGTGGTCCACTTCAATGTCAACCGGCATCTGAACATGACCAACGTCTGCACCGCCTCCTGCGCCTACTGCTCCTTCCAGCGCAAGCCGGGCGAGAAGGACGCGTACACGATGCGCATCGAGGAGGCCGTGCGCCTCGCGAAGGCGATGGAGAACGAGAACCTCACCGAGCTCCACATCGTCAACGGGCTGCACCCCAACCTGCCCTGGCGGTACTACCCGCGCTCGCTCTCCGAGCTCAAGAAGGCCCTGCCGAACGTCTCCCTCAAGGCCTTCACCGCCACGGAGATCCACCACTTCGAGACGATCTCGGGGATGAGCGCGAGCGACATCCTCGACGAGCTGATCGAGGCCGGTCTGGAGTCCCTGACCGGCGGCGGCGCCGAGATCTTCGACTGGGAGGTCCGCCAGCACATCGTGGACCACCGGACCCACTGGGAGGACTGGTCCCGGATCCACCGGCTCGCCCACGAGAAGGGGCTCAAGACCCCGGCGACCATGCTGTACGGGCACATCGAGGAGCCGCGCCACCGCGTGGACCACGTGCTCCGGCTGCGTGAGCTCCAGGACGAGACCGGCGGCTTCCAGGTCTTCATCCCGCTGCGCTACCAGCACGACTTCGTCGACATGCAGGACGGCAAGGTCCGCAACAAGCTCCAGGCGCGCACGACGATGGCGACCGGTGCCGAGGCGCTGAAGACCTTCGCGGTCTCCCGGCTGCTCTTCGACAACGTGCCGCACGTCAAGGTCTTCTGGGTCATGCACGGCGTCCAGACCGCGCAGCTCGCGCTGCAGCACGGCGCGGACGACATGGACGGCTCGGTCGTCGAGTACAAGATCACGCACGACGCCGACAACTACGGCACCCCGAACAAGCTGGGCCGCGAGGACCTGCTCGAACTGATCCGTGACGCCGGCTTCCGGCCGGTCGAGCGGAACACGCGGTACGAGATCATCCGCGAGTACCCGGGGCCGGACGCGGAGCGCCGCGAGGCGCCGCAGCCGATGCGGTTCTGACGTCCGCGTGGCGTGAGAGGGGCCGGTGGGTTCTCCCGCCGGCCCCTCTTTCAGTTCAGGGGGAGGAGCATGACGATGTCGTCGCGGTCGTCGCCCGGCGCCACCCGGATCGCGTCGGGGATCCGGCCGACCTCCTTGTAGCCGGCGCGGGCGTAGAAGCCGTCGACGCCGGTGCCGCCCCGGCAGGTGAGGCGGATCGCCTCGATCGCCTCGAAGCCCTCTGCGGTCCGGGCGGTCCGCTCGACCGCCGCCATGAGGTCGAGGCCGTACCCCCTGCCCTGGTGGCGGGGGTGGACCATCACCGTGTAGAGCCAGACCCAGTGGCCCATCAGCGGGTGGGTGTTGAAGGTGAAGAACGCGGTGGCGGCGACCTCGCCGTCCTCGTCGCGGCCGACGAGCAGGCGCGTGCCGCCCTCGGCCATGCCGACGAGGTGCTTGCGCAGTGCCGGGCGGATCTCCTCGGGGGTGACGGGGGGTACGAAGCCGACGGCGCCGCCCGCGTTGGAGACGTCGGCCCAGAGGGAGAGCAGGCCGTCGCGCAGGGCGGGGTCGACCGCCGGATCCACCTCGAAAGTAAGAGCCATAGGCGCAGTTTAGGTATTACTTCACGGTGGACTCAAGAGGTGGGGGCCTTGGGCCGTCCGGTTCGGGACCTTTGGTGATAGTTGCGGGATAAAGAGGGGGCGTAGCTTGTGAATGTATTCACAAGGTCCCCTCGGAGAGGTTCCGGGGAGCACGGAAGAAGGTTCCCGTCATGGCCGTCCACACCCCGGAACGCACCGCTCGCCGTGCCACCCTCGGCGGCCACCCCGGAAGCCGGGGCGACGTCCTCGTCCGCTCCGCCGGGACCCGCCGCCTCCTCGGCGCCAGCCGCGTGCTCGTCGGCTTCTTCTTCCTCTGGCCGTTCGCCGACAAGCTCTTCGGCCTCGGCAGGTCGACCCCGTCGGCGGGGCGTGGATCAACGGCGGCAGCCCCACCGAGGGCTTCCTCCTCCACGGCACGCAGGGCCCCTTCGCCCACATGTTCGACTCGGTCGCCGGAGCCTGGTGGCTGGACACCCTCTTCATGGTCGGCCTCCTCGGCGTCGGCCTCGCGATGGTCCTCGGGATCGGGATGCGCGTCGCCGCCGTCAGCGGAACGCTCATGATGGCCTTCATGTGGCTCACCACCCTGTGGCCGGCCGCCAACCCCTTCATGGACAGCCACTGGATGATCGCCCTGGTCCTCCTGATCACGGCCGCGACCGGTGCCGGCAGCTACTACGGCCTCGGCGCCCCGTGGGCCCGGCTGCCGATCGTCCGCAACAACCGCTGGCTGATCTGAGACCCCCGGGAGCCGGGCCCTCACCCCGCTCCCGTCGAGCGCCCCTCCCCGTGCTTCACTGGGGAGGGGCGTTCGTCCCGTACGGGATCTTTGCGCGGGAAAACTTCGAAACGGAAGAGTGGACTGACTGGCATGCTCCGCTACTCGCTGATGCGGCTCGGCATCTTCGCCGGATGCTTCCTCGCCCTGTGGGGCCTCGTCTACGTGGGCGTGCTCCCGCGCGGCCTGGGCGACTCGAACCTCCTCTGGGTCCTCATCCTCGCCATCGTCGTCTCCGCCCCGCTCAGCTTCGTCCTGCTGCGCAAGGCCCGGGACGAGGCGAGCGCCGAGGTCGTCGCCAAGGTCGACCGCAGCAAGGCCCGCCTCGCGGCCAACCGGTCCCAGGAAGACGCGCTCTGAGCGCGTAAGCGGTACGTAAGGTTCCTCACATAGAGGGACGACGCGGACGTACGTCCTCACCCCAGGCGAAGCCTTCCCAGGCTTTCTGCCTGGGGTTTTCGTCGTTTCGGAGGCAAACGGCCGCTTCGTGCATCCCAAAGAATGGCTTTGAGGTTCTCAAAGCATGAGTGCTAGCTTGTTCGACATGAAGACATCAGTGCGCCTCTCTCATGCCGCGAGCACCCCGCTCGTGGCGCGCCTGCATGTCGATCTGTGCCGCTGTATGTCCGCGGTCTGTTGCCGCGAGCTCTGACCCGGCATCATGCAGCGGCCCGCGCTTCGAGCGTGTGGTGCCGCACACCCGTTCCGTATTCCTTTCCGATACGCACCCGTGGAGTGTGTCTGTGTCCGCGCAGTCTTCAACCGCGCCCTCTTCCGGTTTCCGGATACCCAAGGTCCCCTTCTGGGCCCAGATCATCGCCGGTCTCGTCATC
Organism: Streptomyces sp. NPDC020807; assembly: GCF_040641575.1. Classification (NCBI taxonomy): domain Bacteria; kingdom Bacillati; phylum Actinomycetota; class Actinomycetes; order Kitasatosporales; family Streptomycetaceae; genus Streptomyces; species Streptomyces sp. NPDC020807. The sequence goes on along the minus strand of NZ_JBFADU010000027.1, from coordinate 30,425 downwards.
GGCGGTCTGCTCGGCTGGATCGCCCGCAGCCAGGACGTCGTCTGGCTGAAGGACACCCTCGGCTACATCGGCGACATCTTCGTCCAGCTGCTCAAGCTGGCCGTCGCCCCGCTCGTCTTCTTCGCGATCCTGGTGTCGATCACCAACCTGCGGAAGGTGAACAACGCCGCGCGGCTGGCCACCCGCACGCTCCTCTGGTTCATGATCACCTCGCTCATCGCGGTCGCCATCGGCCTCGCGATCGGCCTGATCACCAACCCGGGCGCCGGCACCGGCCTCACCCCGCAGGACGGCAAGCTGCCGAAGCGCGAGGGCTCCTGGATCGACTTCCTGACCGGGATCATCCCGACGGACGTCATCACGCCGTTCACCGAGCTGAACGTCCTCCAGATCGTCTTCATGGCCGCCGTCGCCGGCATCGCCGCCCTCCAGCTCGGCGACCGCGCCAAGCCGATCCTCACCCTCTCCGAGTCGATCCTGGAGCTCCTCCAGAAGGCGCTGTGGTGGGTCATCCGCCTCGCCCCGCTCGGCACCGTCGGCCTCATCGGCTTCTCCATCGCCGACTACGGCTGGGACCTGATCGGCAAGTACGCGACCTTCACCGCCGACATCTACATCGGCTGCGCCCTGGTCCTCTTCGGCGTCTACCCGCTGCTCCTCGCGACCGTCGCCAAGGTCAACCCGCTGTACTTCTTCAAGGGCGCCTGGCCCGCGATCCAGCTGGCCTTCATCTCCCGCAGCTCCGTCGGCACCATGCCGGTCACGCAGCGGGTCACCGAGCGCCTCGGCGTCCCGAAGGAGTACGCCTCCTTCGCCGTCCCGTTCGGCGCCACCACCAAGATGGACGGCTGCGCCGCGATCTACCCGGCGCTCGCCGCGATCTTCATCGCGCAGATCTTCGACGTGCAGCTCGGCATCGGCGACTACCTGCTCATCGCCTTCGTCTCGGTCATCGGCTCGGCGGCCACCGCCGGTCTGACCGGCGCGACGGTCATGCTGACGCTGACCCTCTCCACCCTCGGTCTCCCGCTGGAGGGCGTCGGTCTCCTCATGGCGATCGACCCGATCCTCGACATGGTCCGCACCGCGACCAACGTCGCCGGTCAGGCCCTCGTCCCGGTGATCGTCTCGGCCCGCGAGAAGATCCTCGACCTCACGAAGTACGAGCACGCGTCGGCGTCCCCGATCGACGAGCTCGTCGAGATCGGTGACGGCGAGGACGTGAAGAAGGGCGCGGTCACCGCCGCCGCCTGATACCCACCTCATGTGCCCCCCTGCCCCCGTCCGGGCAGGGGGGCACTTGGTGTTTCCGGGGGCTGCCGCAACACCCCTACCGCACAGTAGGGTTACCGGCAGTAGGACCTGCACGACCTCAGTTCGCCGCGATAACCGAGGAGCCGCACGTGTCCGTCCTCACCGCCGCGCCCGGGGCCGAGCCCGTCGAGCCGCACAAGACGATCGTCGACGGGCGGGTACGGGAGGTCTCGCTGCCCGCGCTCGTGCCGCGGGTCCGCCGCGGCTCCCTCGCCGACCTGCCGTACGACAACGCCCGCACCGACCCCGACACCCCGCTCTTCTCCCGGAAGGACGCGGAGGGCGACTGGTACGACGTCACCGCCGCCCGCTTCGCCGCCGACGTCCACGCCGTCGCCAAGGGCCTCATCGCCCACGGCCTGCGCCCCGGCGACCGGCTCGCGCTCATGGCCCGCACCACCTACGAGTGGACCCTCCTCGACTTCGCCGCCTGGGCCGCCGGCCTCGTCACCGTCCCCATCTACCCGACGTCCTCCGCCTTCCAGACCCGCTGGATCCTCCAGGACTCCGGCGCCGCGGGCTGCGTCGTCGAGGACGCCGAGCAGGGCCGGCTCGTCTCCGCCGAGCGCCGCCAGCTGCCCGGCCTCTCCCACCTGTGGGTCATCGGCAGCGGCGCCGTCGAACAGCTCCGTACGGCCGGATCGCGGATCGCCGACGAGGCCGTCACCGCCCGGCGCGGCCTCCTCACCCCCGAGACCCTCGCCACCCTCGTCTACACCTCGGGCACCACCGGCCGCCCCAAGGGCTGCGCCCTCACCCACGCCAACTTCTTCGCCGAGGTCGACAACGCCGTCCGGCTCCTCCACCCGGTCTTCGTCTCCGAGACCAAGGAGCCGCCCGCGACCCTGCTCTTCCTGCCGCTCTCGCACGTCTTCGGGCGGATGGTCGCCGTCGGCTGCGTGCGCGCCAAGGTCAGGGTCGGCCACGCGCCCTCCGTCGAGGGCGACGAACTCCTCGCCGACCTCGCGGCCTTCAGGCCGACCTTCCTCCTCGCCATCCCGTACGTCATGGAGAAGGTCTTCAACACGGCCCGCGCCACCGCCGAACGCGGAGGGAAGGCCGCCGTCTTCGACCGGGCCGCCCGGATCGCCCGCCGGTACGGGCGGACGCCCGCGCCCCCGCTCTCCCTGCGCGCCGCCCGCGCGCTGTACGACCCGCTGGTCTACCGGCGGATCAGGGCCGCGCTCGGCGGCCGCGTGAAGTACGTGATCTGCGGCGGCTCCCCGCTCGGCGCCCGGCTCGCCGAGTTCTTCGCCGGGGCCGGGGTCGACGTCTTCGAGGGGTACGGCCTGACGGAGACCACCGCCGCCTCCACGGTCACCCCGCCCCGGCGGCCCCGCACCGGCACCGTCGGCTGGCCGCTGCCCGGCAGCTCGGTCCGGATCGCCGACGACGGCGAGGTCTGGCTCAAGGGGGCCCACGTCTTCGCCGGGTACTGGGACGCCCAGCGCGGCCAGGCCGTCCCGTACACCGACGACGAGGGCTGGTTCCCCACCGGCGACATCGGCACCCTCGACGAGGACGGCTACCTGCGGATCACCGGCCGCAAGAAGGACATCCTCATCACCTCCGCCGGGAAGAACGTGGCCCCGGCACCGCTGGAGGACTGGCTGCGCGCCCACCCGCTGATCGGCCAGTGCATGGTGATCGGCGACGACCGCCCGTACGTCACGGCCCTCGTCTCCCTCGACCACGACGGCCTGACGCACTGGCGGCGGATGCGGCACAAGGAGCACCTCGCGCTCTGGGAGCTGACCCGCGACCCGGAGCTGATCGAGGCGGTCCAGCGGGCGGTCGACGAGGCCAACCGGCTCGTCTCGCGCGCGGAGTCGATCCGCGGCTTCCGGCTCCTGACGACCGAGTTCTCCGAGCGCTCCGGGCACCTCACCCCGTCCCTGAAGCTCAAGAGGCGGGCGGTGCTGCGGGACTTCGAGCGGGAGATCGACGAGATGTACGGGGCGGGGGGCACCCCCTGAGCCCCGGGCGCCCCGTGAGCCCCGGGCGCCCCGTGAGCCCCGGGCACCCCCTGAGAGGTGCCCGGCGGGCGCTCCTCACACCATGAGGGGGACCTCGTGGATCTCGTCGGCGCGGTGGCCGGTCCGGTCGTGGATGCGCTGCACCGCGTCGGGCGAGGGGCCCGTCGACAGGCAGTAGACCGTCCCCGACACGGGGTCCGCCCAGGCCCGCTCGAAGTGGACCCCTTCGTCCTTCTCGATGGCGAGGTCGGCCTGGTGCGCCTCGCGCAGCTGGTCCGCCGTGATGCCCACCATGCCGTGGTGGACGTCCATGTAAGTGGCCATGGTGCTCACACCTCCACTTCCATGGTGCGCCGCCTTCAGGGCCAGAGCAGCTCGTGGGTCCAGCCGCCGTCCGCCGCGCGGCGGTAGCGGAGGCGGAGGTGGCGGCGCCGGGCGTCGCCCTGGAAGAACTCGACCTCGGCCGGTTCCACCACGTACAGCGTCCAGGTGGGGGAGGGGGCGTCCGGTTCGGCCTCGGCCCGGCGCCAGGCCGCCGCGCTCGCCTCGGCGAGGGTCTCGGGGGAGTCGAGGACCTCGCTCTGCCGGCCGACGAGCGCCGAGGCGAGGGCGCCGGTGGTGCGGGCGTGGAGGTCCTCGTACGCCTCCTCGGGGGTGCCGGTGACGACGTGGCCGCGGACGCGGACCTGACGGCCCTGGACCGGCCAGTAGAAGCCGAGCGCGGCCTCGGGGCGGGCGGCGAGCTGGCGGCCCTTGGCGCTGGTGGCGTGCGAGGCGAAGTGCCAGCCGCGCTCGTCGGCGTCGTGGAGCATCACCGTGCGGACGTCGGGGCGGCCGGTCTCGTCCACGGTGGCCAGGGAGGGGGTGTGCGGCTCGGTCTGGCCGGCTGCGACCGCCTCCGTGAACCAGCCGTGGAAGAGGGCGAGGGGTTCGGGCGGGGCGGTCGCCGGGTCGAAGGAGGGGAGTTCGGTGTCCCAGACCCGGAGGGAGTGCAGGGCGTGGTGGAAGTCGCTCATGCGGCCACGGTAGGACGGGCGGCCCCGGTGCCGTACTCGGCGAGCGGGACGGCGTTCGCCGCGGACTGGATGTCGTCGCGGATCTTCTTCGCGACGAGGTTCTTCCACGGGGTCTTCGGCAGCGTCCTGACCATGAGCATGCGCAGGGCGATCTTCCACTTCTTGTCGACGGTCATCTCCTTCAGGAAGCCCTCCGCCATCTTCTGGTTCTGCGTCACTCCCGGCCGCATGTGCTCCTCGTAGCGGGCGAAGGCGACGGTGTGGTCCCCGGCGGCCCGGGCCAGTTCGCCGGCGAGGACGTACGCGCCGGTGAGGGCGAGGCCGGTGCCCTGCCCGGAGGCGGGGGAGGCGCAGTGGGCGGCGTCGCCGAGGAGGACGACCCTCCCCTTCGACCAGCTGTCCATCTCCACCAGGGACATGGAGTCGAGGTAGAAGTCGTCGGCTTCGGCCGCGTGCCCGAGCAGGCGCGGGACCTCCCAGCCGTCGCCCGCGAAGCGGTCGGCCAGCAGCCGCTTCTGGTCGGCGACGTTCCGGAGGTCGTACGGGACGTCCTGCGGCGCCGAGAAGATGAAGAGGTTCTTCGCCTCGGTCTCCCCGGCGGAGCTGTAGACGCAGAGGAGCTTCTGCGGGAGCGCGTGGTACGTCTCCCAGCGGTCGAGCCCCAGGTGGTTGGGGGCCGTGAAGATGGAGATGTACGCGCCGAGGTGGCGCTTGTACCGCTCCTCGGGGCCGAAGGCGAGCTTCCGGGTGTTCGAGTGGAGGCCGTCGGCGCCGACGACGAGGTCGAAGCGGCGGACGGTCCCGCTCTCGAAGGTGACGGTGACGCCGTCGGCGTCCTCGGCGAGGGCGGCGATCGAGTCCCCGAAGACGTACTCGACGTCCTCGCGGGTGCGGTCGTACAGGATCCGGGCGAGCTCGCCGCGCATGATCTCGTCGTCGCCCTCGACGCGCCCGCCGAAGATGTCGGCGGGCAGCTCGCCGATCGTGCGGCCTGCGTCGTCGACGTACGAGCCGCCGCGCATGTCCGTGGAGTGGGCGCGGATCTCGTCGAGGATCCCCATCCGGCGGCAGACCTCGATGGCGGTGCCGCGGATGTCCACCTTGTAGCCGCCGGTGCGCAGTTCGGGGGCCTTCTCGACGACGGTCGGGGCGAAGCCGTACCGGTGGAGCCAGAGGGCGAGGGCGGGGCCGGCCACGGAGGCGCCGGAGACGAGGACGGTCCTGGCGGCGGACTTCGCGGGGGTGGTCGTGGTGCGCGTCATGGCGGGACTCCTTGTCGGGTGTCTGCGGGCCGGGGTGCTCCCCTGCCCGCAGACATGACTATACGGATGTCCTACACGCTTGTCTATGACGTTTGTATAGATTCTGGCCGGGGGTCAGGACCGGCCCAGGACCACCGTCCCCGACGAGCAGAACCACCCGCCCGTCCCCGACGCCACCGCCAGCTCCGGCAGTGAGCCGTCCGCGCGCCTGACCTGGAGTCCCGGCGCCTCCCCGCGCAGCTGCCGCACCGCCTCGACCAGCAGGAACAGGCCCCGCATCCCCGGGTGGCAGGCGGAGAGGCCGCCGCCGTCGGTGTTCACCGGCAGCCGGTCCTTCTCCGCGAAGTACGCCCCGCCCTCGCCCTTCGCACAGAAGCCCAGGTCCTCCAGGGTCACCAGGGTCATGTAGGTGAAGGCGTCGTAGACCTCGGCGAGGTCGATGTCGGCGGGGGTGACCCCGGCCCGCTCGAAGGCGAGCCGGCCGCTGACCGCCGCCGGGGAGACGGTGAAGTCCTCCCACTCCGACATCGTGGTGTGCGAGACGTGCTCGCCCGTGCCGAGGACCCAGACCGGCGCCTTCCGGCAGTCCTTGACGTACTCCTCCGCGACGAGCAGCACCGCGCAGCCGCCGTCGCTGCGGATGCAGCAGTGCAGCTTGGTGAAGGGGTCCGCGATCATCGGGCCGTCGAGGACCTCGTCGACGGTGATCGGCTCGCGGAACATCGCCTCGGGGTTGAGGGACGCGTTCGCGCGCGCCTGGACGGCGACCTCGGCGAGCTGCTCCAGGGTCGTGCCGTACTCGTGCATGTGGCGGCGGGCGGCCATCGCGTACTTGGCGACGAGGGTGTGCCCGTGCGGGACCTCGAACTGGAGCGGGCCGCGGGAGCCGAAGGAGAGGTTCGCGGTGCGGCGCCGGGCCCGGATGTCGGCGCGCGCCGTGGAGCCGTACACGAGCAGGACCGCGTTGGCGTGGCCCGCCGCGATGGCGTCGGCGGCGTGTGCGGCCATGACCTCCCAGGTCGCCCCGCCGACGGCGGTCGAGTCGACCCAGCGGGGCCGCAGTCCGAGGTACTCGGCGACCTCGACCGGCGCGAGCGTGCCGAGGCCCGCCGAGGCGACGCCGTCGATCAGCGAGCGGTCGAGGCCGCTGTCCGCGAGGGCGCGCCGGGCGGCCTGGGCGTGGAGCGCGTACGGGGTGGCCTCGTCGACGCGGCCGCAGTCGGCGAGGGAGACGCCGACGACGGCGACGCGGCGGGGGCTGCGGGCGGTGCGGGCAGAGGCATCCATGAATCTGACGGTACATCAGATTGATTCAATCGGGACCGGCGCTTCTCTGGGCAACCGGCCGTGCTCAGCCCTAGCATGACGCACCGTCAGATACGGAGGGAGTCCCATGGACGCGCCCGACAGCACCTCGCTCGCCCCCGCGCCCACCGAGGAGCAGCAGGAGATCCGCCGCACCCTGCGGGACCTGCTCGCCGAACGGGCCGGGCCGCAGGAGAACCGCGCCGCCAGCGAGACCCCCGAGGGGTACGACACCGGGCTCTGGGCCCGGCTGTCCGGCACCCTCGGCCTCGCCGGGCTCGCACTCCCCGAGGAGTACGGAGGCGTCGGCCGCGGGCCCGCCGCACTCGCCCTCGCCTGCGAGGAGACCGGCCGCGCGCTCGCGCCCACCCCGCTCCTCGCCACGGCCGTGCTCGCCGCACCGCTCATCGCCGCCCTCGGCACCCCCCGGCAGCGCGCCGAACTCCTGCCGCGCATCGCCGACGGCAGCCTGACCTGCGCCCTCGCCGTCCCCGGCGGCGCCCTCGCGCTCGCCCTCGGCCTCACCGGCGACAACACGGCAGGCGCCTGGTCCGGCGGCGGCCGGGCCGGCGGAGTCCAGGCCCGCCCGGCCGACGGCGGCTGGCGGCTCTACGGGGAGGCCCCGCAGGTCATCGACGGACACAGCGCCGGGCTCCTGCTCGTCGCCGCCCACGCCGGCGGCTTCGCCCGGAGCCGCACGCTCCTCTTCCTCGTACGCGCCTCGGGGGAGGGGGACGGGGACGGGGAAGGGGCCGTCGGGACCGAGGGGCTCGTACGGACCAGGCTCACCACCCTGGACCCCACCCGCGCCCAGGCCACCGTCGAACTGCGCGACGCCGGGGCCGAGCTCCTCGGCGAGGAACCCGCCGACGTCCTCGGCGCCCTCGCCGCCACCGGCCGCACCGCGGCCGTCATGCTCGCCGCCGAGGCCGTCGGCGCCGCCGGGGCCGCCCTCGACCGGGCCGTCGAGCGGGCCGGCTCCCCACCGGGCCCCGCCGCCGCGCACCGCCTCGCCGAGCTCTACGCCCAGGTCCAGGCCGCCCGCTCGCTCACGTACGGCGCCGCGCGGGAGCCGGAGCCGGAGCCGGGGGCGGGACCGGGGGCGGTACCGGGAGCGGGACCGGGATCCCCGGCCGGGCCCGACGGCGGGCCGCTCGCGCTCGCCCACGCCCTGGAGGCGCTGCGCGCCACCGCGGCCGAGTCCGTCCACCTCCACGGCGGCGGCCCCGGCTCCGGCCGGGAACACGAAGCACACCGCTACGTCCGGAGGGCCGCGTCGGACGAACTGCTCTTCGGCCCCGCCCCACGACTGCGCGCCCGGGCGGCGGAACGGACCGGACTCCTCGGAGAGGTGGCGGCGTAGATGCCCGTCGGGTTGAAACTGATACAGAAGGTCTCGTCGACCCGGACGTTCGCCCGGGTCGCCCCGCACGTGATCCCCGCGATGGACAAGGCCGTCCACCGTCTGACCGGGGGAAAGGTGCTGATGAGCGCCCGGATGCTGCCGGGCGTCGTCCTCACCGCCCGGGGTGCCAGGAGCGGGCAGCCGCGCGTCACGCCACTCGCCTGCATGCCGGAGGGGGACGGGCGGTGGCTGCTCGTCGGCTCGAACTTCGGCCGCCCCGGACACCCGGCGTGGACCGCGAACCTGCTCGCCCATCCGGACGTCGAGGTCAACTGGAAGGGCGAGGACGTCCCGGTGCGGGCGGAGCTGCTGACGGGGGAGGCGCGGGCGGCGGCCTGGGAGGCGGCGCTGGAGTTCTGGCCCCCGTACGCCACGTACCAGGCGCGGATCGACCGGGAGATCCGGCTCTTCCGGCTGACCCGCAGACCGTAGGTCCGGATACGGCGACGCCGACGGCGGTCGCGCTTCCCGTGGGGGCGGGTGCGCACCGACGTCGGCGTCGACGACAGGACGGGTGAAGGAGCAGGGGAGGGGTGGGCTATCTGGTCGGCTTCTTGCCGGTGATGCCCAGGTGGACCAAGAGGGCCAGGTTCGGCTTGAGTTCGGCCTGCTTGACGCCCCAGGTCTGGAAGCCCTTCTGGTGGCCGGCGACCGAGGCCAGCATCGCCACCAGGGAGCCCGCCATGGCGGCCGGGTTGACCTCCTTGTCGACCTTGTTCTTGGCCTGGAGCTCCTTCACCGCGTCCGTCAGGGAGTTGGTGACCGAGTTCAGGATCTTCATGCGGATCTTGTAGAACCGCTTGTCCCCCTCGGCCGCGCCGAGGTCCACGACCCGCAGGATCGCGTCGTGCTTGCGCCAGAAGTCCAGGAAACCCTCGACGAGTTCCTCGGAGGTCTGCCAGCCCGCCTTGCCGACCCAGGAACGGCCGGAGACGAGCTCGGTCAACCCGGCTCCCTCCTTGGCCATTTCCTCCGCGATCTCGAGGACCGCGCCCTCGACGTCCGGGAAGTACTGATAGAACGTCGCGGGTGAAGTACCCGCCTTCCGGGCCACATCGATGACCTTGACGTCCCGGTAGGGCGAGGAGCTGAGCATCTCACCGAGGCAGTCGAGCAGCTTCTGCCGCGTCGCCTGGCCGCGTCGTCCGGCCACGCGGCCGTCGACGGTGCGTACTTGTCCTGTCATGCCGTCAGCTTACCGAGGGGCGATCTGCGCGCGATTCGGCCGAGTGCAAATGGGGTGCGACCCTGTTCGGCGGGCTTTCGCCGAGGTCGGGGCGGGTGCGGCGGCGCGGCGGTGAGGGGCGGCTTCCGGCCAGTGGCGACCGTCGGGTGACCGCCCTCACCCGAACAGACTTATGAACAGCCTGTGGACAAGCGCGGTGGACAATGCAGGCGGGGCAAGGGTTCCACCCTCGTAAATCGCTCACCAGTTCGCATTTCCGGGCGTTCGGCGGACGCGTGGACCGCCCCCTTCCGCCCTACCGTGAGCCCATGGCCGTACGTACAGAGGGCACCCCCTGCTGGGTGGACGCGCAGCTTCCCGACCTCGAAGCGGGCAAGCGCTTCTACGGCGAGCTCTTCGGCTGGACCTTCGACCCCGACCGGGACGACGCCCTCCTCGACGGCCGCCGCGTCGCGGGCCTCCTCCCCAAGCGCGACGGCCGCATGCCCACCACCTGGACCCTCTACCTCGCCACCCGGGACGCCGGCACCCTCGCCGAGCGGGTGAAGCTCGCGGGCGGACAGATGGTCATGGAGCCTTACCCCGTCGGCCCCTTCGGCGTCCTCGCCCTCGCCGCCGACCCCGGAGGCGCCGTCTTCGGCCTCCGCCAGTCCGGCGACGACGACGGCTTCGAGACGACCGGCACACCCGGAGCCTTCTGCTGGATGGAGGTCTACACGCGCCGCCCCGAGGCCGTCGACACCTTCTACGCCACCGTCTTCGGCTACCTCGGCCGCCAGATCGACCCCGCCGCGGAGGGCCGGAAACCCGGCTTCGACTACCGCGTCTGGTCGCCCCCGGGCTCCCGCCCCGGCGACGGCAGCGCCTTCGGCGGCCGGGCCGTCATCAGCGACGACTTCCCCGCCGCGATGCCCGGCCACGTCCTCGTCCACTTCGCCGTCGGCGACTGCGACGAGGCCTGCGCCACCACCGTCCGCCTCGGCGGCCGGGTCGCCACCCCGCCCTTCGACACCCCCCACGGCCGCATCGCCGTCCTCCACGACAACCAGGGCGCCCGCTTCGCGGTCCGCGCGGAACCGGCGAAGGAAGCCACCCGCGAGAGCTGATCCCGCGCCACTGATCCGCTGCCGATATGAGGTATGACACCCCGATCCGCCCCCGGGTTCGCAACCAGGCCCTCGGACAGGAAGAATCAGGGCCACGGGGCCGTACCCTCATGGCCCGTACGGGGAGGTGGCAGGCAAGTGGAACAGCTGACGCAGCACGACCCGAGACGTATCGGGCCCTTCGAGGTGCTGGGCCGGCTCGGCGCGGGCGGAATGGGCCTGGTCTATCTCGCGCGCTCGGCCTCGGGCCGGCGCGTGGCGATCAAGACCGTGCGCACGGAGCTCGCCGAGGACCAGCTGTTCCGGGTCCGCTTCACCCGCGAGGTGGAGGCCGCACGGGCCGTCTCGGGCTTCTACACGGCGGCCGTCGTCGATGCCGACCCGCGCGCCGCCGTGCCGTGGCTCGCCACCGCCTACGTTCCGGCGCCCTCCCTCGAGGAGATAGTGAACGAGTGCGGGCCGCTCCCGGCCCAGGCCGTCCGCTGGCTCGCCGCCGGCGTCGCCGAGGCCCTCCAGTCCATCCACGGAGCCGGCCTCGTCCACCGCGACCTCAAGCCCTCCAACGTCCTCGTCGTCGAGGACGGCCCCCGGGTGATCGACTTCGGCATCGCGTCGGGCGTCTCCAACACGCGCCTGACCATGACCAACGTCGCCGTCGGCACCCCGGCCTACATGTCCCCCGAGCAGGCCCGCGACTCGCGCAGCGTCACCGGCGCGAGCGACGTCTTCTCGCTGGGCTCGATGCTGGTCTTCGCCGCCACCGGCCACGCGCCCTTCCACGGCGCCAACCCCGTCGAGACCGTCTTCATGCTGCTCCGCGAAGGCCCCGACCTGGAGGGCCTGCCCGAGGAGCTGCGGCCCCTCATCGAGTCCTGCATGCAGACGGACGTCAGCCGCCGCCCCACCCCCGCCGACCTCCAGGCGCAGCTGGCCCCGCACCTCTTCGGCCCCGGCAGCGACGACAGCGGCACGGCATCCGCCTGGCTGCCGCCCCGCGCCACCGCCATGATCGAGGCCCGCCGCGGCGGCCGCCCCACCCCCGCCCCGACCGCGCCGCCGATGCCGCCGCGCCCGCCCCGCGAACCCGAGTGGGGCGGCGACCCGCGCTCCCCGGAGCCCGCCCACCTCGGCGGCCGGCACGCCGGACCCGCCGAGCACGCCGGCGGCGGCCCCGTCCGCCTCGGCGGCGGCACCGTGCCGATCGGCCCCGGTCCCCGCGTCTCCGACACCCGCGCCGCCGTCGCCGTCGGCCGCGGCGCCGACGCGGGCCACGCGACCGGCTGGGTCCGCCCGCCCGGCGGCGGCCCGCACGGCGCCGAGCCCGGCCCGATGCCGGGCGCCCGACCCGTCTCCGTACCGCCGCAGGGGGACGCGCAGCCGCTGCCCCAGCCCGCGCCGGAGCCCGGCCACTGGCGCCCGTGGCGCTTCCGCATGTCCAACGACGTGTGGGGCACCCCGGTCGTCGACGGCGACCTGCTCTACGTGACCTCCTTCGAGGTCCACGCCCTCGACACCGGAAGCGGCCGCCGCCAGTTCAAGACCCGGGACGTCGCCTGGTCGATGGCGGTCGCCTCCGGCCGCATCCACGCCTCCGACGGCCCCACCCTCTACGCCCTCGACGCGGCCGACGGCGCCGAGCGCTGGCGGCTGCACACCGACGCCTGGGTGTACTCCCTCCAGGTCGACCGCGGCACCGTCGTCACCGGTACGCGCGGCGGCGGCGTCCAGGGCTGGGAGGCCTCCAACGGCGCCAAGCTGTGGGAGATCACCGGCGCCCAGACCGACTTCGAGACCCCGGAGGCGGGCCCCGCCGTCCACGGCGACACCGTCTACGTCTGGCGCGACGCCCGGCTCCAGGCCCTCGACGCCCGCACCGGCGTGGAGCGCTGGTCGTACCCGATCGGCGACGCCGCCTCCTGCGCCAACGTCCCCGTCCGGGTCGCCCCCGCCGAGGACGGCTGCGTGTACGTCTCCGCCGGCACCCGCGTCCTGTCGATCGACATCGCCGCCGGGCACGTGCGCTGGCACTTCGAGGCGCCCGCCGTCTTCCTCTCCCCGCCCGCGTTCGCGCCCGGCCCGGCCGTCACGGGCGGCGGCGTGTACCTCTCCGACCACCTCGGCACGGTGTACGCGCTCGACGCCACCACCGGCCAGGACCGCTGGCGGATCGCCACCGAGCCGCGCCAGTCGTCCGAGCCGGTGCTCGTCGCCGACGGGAACATCCACGTCGGCAGCGGCAGCGCGCTCTACACGCTCGACGCCGTCACCGGCACCCCGCGGTGGAGGTTCGCGGCGGGCGGCGAGCTCGTCGGCTCCCCGGTCGTCGCCGACGGCCGGATCCACTTCGGCTCCGCCGACCACGTCCTCTACACCCTCGACGCGACCGGCGGCCAGCTCCGCTGGAAGCTCGCGACCGGCGGCGAGATCACCGGCTCGCCGGTGGCCAGGGGCGGGGTCGTGTACGCCTGCAGCAAGGACCGCTGCGTGTACGCGCTCGACGCGGTGAAGGGCACGGCGACGGGACGGGGCGCGGCGGCGCGCTAAGGCCTGCTGCCGGGGCCGTTCCAGGGCGGTACGGGGAGGGTCCGCGTCTCCCCGTCGTCGGCGTACGGCGGGTCGTCGAGCGTCGGGTGGGTCGGCCGGGGCTCCGGCGGATCCACCCGGTGCGCCCGGCGGGGCCTGCCCGACATGACGAGCGCGCCGAGCAGCATCAGGACCCCGCCGCCGAACGCGAGGGCGACCCCGTCGCCGAGCCCCCGGCCGTCGCCGGAGACGACGAGGCTGCCCTCGGCCTGCCCGACCCGGACCATCCAGAAGACCGTGAAGCCGAGGGTGACGAGCCCGGCGAGGGCGACGAGGAGCCGCGAGCGCAGGGCGACGCCGAGGACGGTGACGAGGGCGGCGAAGGCGAACGGCAGCAGGATCGAGGCGATGACCTCGGCCTTCACGTCCGTGATGCCGGTGCCGCCGGCGAACAGCTCGTCGATGGCGAAGACGCGGCCGAGACGGCCGTCGTACCAGGCACGGAAGGGGCTCCATACGGCGGCCGTCGCTCCGGCGAGGGCCAGGACCGAGCCGACGAGATTGCGGACCATCCGCCGGCCTCCTCCTCGTGTCCGACCTTCGCTCTCGACGCTACGCCGGGTGCGGGGGCCCCGCCATGCGGCCTCCGGGCCCGCCGGGTCTAGGGTGGCGCGCACACGACAGGGGAGGGGACATGGTGCGTACGCGCCTCAAGCTGGCGGCGACGCTCACGGTGGTGGTGCTCGCGCTGACCGGCTTCCAGACGGGCACGAGCGGCAAGAGCGGCAAGAGCAAGAGCAAGGGCGGCGGCTGCTCCAGCTCGAAGAAGAGCAACGACGACTACGACGACCACGACGGCTCGGGGAGCTACGACGGGTCCAACGGCTCGTCCACGGCCACGGCCTCGCCCGCTCCGAGCTCGGCGACCTCGCAGGTCGACGTCGTCGTGGTCGACTGCGTGAAGCCCGCGCAGAAGAAGCGGAAGGGCAAGCCGGCCCGCAAGGCGGACACCACGGCGACCCTGCGCATCAGCTCGCACGACGCGCTCGCCGGCACGTACGCGATCACGCTGGAGTTCAAGGGCGCCTCGGGCGCGGCGGTGGACTCCGTCGAGACCGTCGTCACCGTCGGGAGCTACGAGACGAAGACCTTCGAGGTCGCGATGAAGACCCCGAAGGCCGTCGACCGGGTGAGGAACTGCTGGATCTACGACGTGCGCAAGCAGGGCACCCCGACCCCCACCCCGTCGGCTACCGCGTCCGGTACCCCTTCCCCCGCCCCGTGAACAGGCCCGCCTGACGTTCCGGCGGCAGGTTCCCCAGCGTCACCAGGTGCGGTGCGTGGGACAGGGCCGGGGCGCGGGACGCCTCGGTGACGGACCAGAGAGCGCGGACCGTGCCCTGGACGGCCTCGGTCGGGTGGCCCGCGACGACGGTCGCGGCCCGGACGGCGGCCTCCAGGGCGCCGCCGGTCTCCGTGACCTCGCTGACGAGCCCCGTCTCGTACGCCCGCCGGGCCGAGATCCGTTCCGCGCTGCCCATCAGGGCCATCCGGGCGATCTCCCCGTACGGCATGCGCTGCGCCATGTGGATCGTCTCGAAGGCGCTGACCATCCCGTAGGTGGTGTGCGGGTCGAAGAAGGTCGCGTCCTCGCCCGCGACGACGAACTCGGCCTCGCCGATCAGGTAGAAGGCCCCGCCGCAGGCCATGCCCTCGACGGCGGCGATGACGGGTTTCCACAGGTCGTTCGCCTTGGGGCCGATCGCGAGGAGCGGGTCGTCGATCGTGTACGGGGACGAGGGCTGCGGGATGTCCGCGACGGCGTCCCGGTCGATGCCCGTGCAGAAGGCCCGGCCGCCCGCGCCGGTGACGACGATCGCGCGGATCTCGTCCTCGTACCGGAACCCCCGCCACACGGCGGCGAGTTCGCGGGCCATGTCGAGTGTGATCGCGTTGTGCTTCTCGGCCCGGTCGAGGGTGACGACGGCGACGCCGGTCTCCTTGTCCCGCTCGGTGCGGATCAGCGGGGCGCTCATCCGCGCTCCAGGAGCCAGCGGGGGACGGTCACGCCGTCGACCTCGGTGAAGGCGACCCGCACGGGTGCCCCGATGCGCAGCCGGCTCGCGTCGACCGAGTTCAGGGGGGCGTCGGGAGTGGCGACGACGTTGCCGACGAGCCGGATGAGGGGGGACTCGGCGAGTTCGACGAGGACCGCGTTGTAGCCGGGCTGGGCGGCGTAGTCGGGCAGGAGGGGCGGGTGGGGCAGGACGTACGACCAGATCCGGCCGCGCCCGGACATGAGCCGCCACTCACTGTCGAAGGAGCGGCAGTGCGGGCAGCAGGGGCGGGGCGGGAAGCGGAGCTCGCCGCAGTCGGGGGCCGCGCAGGCCTGGACGCGGAGCTCGCCCCGGGCGGCGTACTCCCAGAAGGGGGCGCCGTCGGTGTCGGCGACGGGTGTCAGCATGGTCGATCAGCTCCTGAGGAGGATGGCCGAGGTGGGGACGCCCTCGCCGGCCGTGACGAGGCAGGTGGAGGCGTCGGGGACCTGGGCGGTGGAGGTGCCGCGCAGCTGCTTCACGCCTTCGTTGATGAGGTTGAAGCCGTGGACGTACGCCTCGGAGAGCCCGCCGCCGCCGGTGTTGATCGGCAGTCGGCCGCCGATCTCCAGGGCGCCGCCCTCGGTGAAGGAGGCGCCCTCGCCGCGCTTGCAGAAGCCGTAGCCCTCCAGGGAGAGCGGGATGAGCGGGGTGAAGGCGTCGTAGATCTGGGCGACGTCGACGTCGTCGGGTCCGAAGTCGGCCTGCTTCCACAGGTGCCGGGCGGCGGTCCAGGCGGGGCCGGAGAGCGGGTCGTCGTTCCAGTAGTTGACCATGCCGTGGTGCTGCGAGGGCAGGCCCTGGGCGGCGGAGTGGACGTACACCGGCTTCTGGCGGCAGTCGCGGGCGCGTTCGGCGCCGACGATGACGCAGGCGAGGGCGCCGTCGGTCTCCAGGCAGTTGTCGAAGAGGCACAGGGGGTCGCTGATCCACCGGGCGGTCATGTACATCTCGCGGGTCAGCGGGCGTTCGTACATCATCGCGGCGGGGTTCTGGTTGGCGCGGTTGCGGCAGGCCAGGGCCACGTTGAAGAGGTGGTCGCGGGTGGCGCCGTACTCGTGCATGTAGCGGCGGGCGAGCATGCCGATCTCGTCGGAGGGGCGGAGCAGACCGAAGGGGCGGGTCCACTGGCCGGGGGTGGCGAGCTGGGTGGTGGTGTTGGTCCAGGGCCGGGGGCCGCTGCCCCGTTTCCGCGAGCGCCAGGCGACGCCGACGCCGGCCTGTCCGGTGGCGACGGCGGCGGCGAGGTGGCCGACGGTCGCGCAGGAGCCGCCGCCGCCGTAGCCGACCTTGGAGAAGAAGGTGACGTCGCCGGCGCCGATGGACTTGGCGACCTCGACCTCGTCGGTCTCCTCCATCGTGTAGGAGGCGAAGCCGTCGACCTCGGAGGGGTCGATCCCGGCGTCGTCGAGCGCGGCGAGGATGGCCCGGCAGGCGAGCGTCTTCTCGGTCTCGGGGAGCTGTTTCGCGAAGGCGGTCTGTCCTATGCCGACGATGGCCGTGGCGTCCTTGAGCACCGAGCCTCCTTCTGGAGCACTGGTCATCACTGCTGACAGCGCGTCAGGTTACAACTAATCTGACGGATAGTCAGCTACGGCGCTACAGGGAGGGTGGTGGGTGCGGTCATGCGCGGCGACCTGGAGTGGGGCACGATCCCCGGACTCGTACGGGCGGCGGCCGAGCGGTTCGGGGAGCGGGAGGCCGTCGTCGACGGCCGCACCCGCGTCTCGTACGCGGAGCTCGGCGAACGGGTCGAGCGGGCGGCCGCAGCCTGCGTCGCCACCGGGATACGGGCGGGGGACCGGGTCGCGATCTGGGCCCCCAACACCCTCGACTGGATCGTCTCGGCGCTCGGCGCGGTCACCGCCGGGGCCGTCCTCGTCCCCCTCAACACCCGCTTCAAGGGCACCGAGGCCGCGTACGTGCTCCAGCGCTCCCGCGCCCGCCTGCTCTTCGTCACCGGCACCTTCCTCGGTACCTCGTACGTGGCGTCCCTGCGCCGCTCCGGCGTCGAACTCCCCGACCTGGAAAGGGTGGTGGTCCTCGGGGACACCGCGCCCGACGAGGCGGGCTGGACGACCTGGAAGGCCTTCCTCGCCACCGGCGACCGGGTCCCGGCCGTCCGCGTCCGCGCCCGCGCCGACGCCATCGACCCCGGCGACCCCTCCGACGTCATCTACACCTCGGGCACCACCGGACACCCCAAGGGCGCCGTCATCGGCCACGCGCAGAGCCTGCGCTGCTACGAGATCTGGTCGGACCTCGCGGGGCTGCGCGAGGGCGACCGCTACCTCGTCGTGAACCCCTTCTTCCACACCTTCGGCTACAAGGCCGGCATCCTCGCGAGCCTCATGCGCGGCGCGGTGATCGTCCCGCAGCCCGTCTTCACCGTGGACACCGTCCTCGCCAACATCGCCGCCGAGCGCATCTCCGTCCTCCCCGGCCCGCCCACCCTCCACCAGTCGCTCCTCGACCACCCCTCCCGCGCGGCCCACGACCTCTCCACCCTCCGCCTCGTCGTCACCGGCGCGGCCGTCGTCCCCCTCAAGCTCGTCGAACGCCTCCGCACGGAACTCGGCGTCGGCACGGTCCTCACCGCGTACGGCCTCTCCGAGGCGAGCGGCATCGTCACCATGTGCCGCCGCGACGACGGCGACGAGACGATCTCCCTCACCTCCGGCCGCCCGATCCCCGGCACGGAGGTCCGCCTCTCGGAGACGGGCGAGGTCCTGGTCCGGGGCCACAACGTCATGCGCGGCTACTTCGAGGACGAGGCGGCGACGGCCGAGGCGATCGACGCCGACGGCTGGCTCCGCACCGGCGACATCGGCGTCCTCGACGCCTCGGGCAACCTCCGGATCACCGACCGCCTGAAGGACATGTTCATCGTCGGCGGCTTCAACGCGTACCCCGCCGAGATCGAACAGCTCCTCGGCCTCCACCCGGACATCGCCGACGTCGCCGTCATCGGCATCCCCGACCCGAGACTCGGCGAGGTCGGCAAGGCGTTCGCGGTACGGCGTCCCGGGGCGCGGGTCACGGCGGACGACCTGATCGCCTGGTCGCGGCGGGAGATGGCCAACTACAAGGTGCCGAGGCAGGTCGAGTTCGTGGACGAGCTGCCTCGGAACGCGAGCGGGAAGGTGGTGAAGGGGGAGTTGCGGGGCCGCTAGCCTTGTGATGTGGATCACTCCACCGATGGTATGGTAAGCGGTATGGCAACGAAGAAGTACACCGTGACGCTTCCCGAGGAACTGGCCGAGGAGATCCGCGCGAAGGTCGGACCCGGCGAATTCAGCGCGTACGTCACGCAGGCCATACAGCGGCAGCGGGAGCAGGACCGGCTGGGGGAGCTGGTGGCCTGGATGGTGGAGGAGAACGGGCCACTCACGGACGAGGAGCGGGCCGCCGCAGACGCGGAGTTCCGTGAGAACGAGCGGTGGCACCGTGAGCGGGAAGCCCGCGAGATCCGGGAGCGCGCCGAGGCCGCCCTCCCGGAGGCCCCCACCCCTGCGGAGCGACAGGCCGAAGCCGCGTGACCAACATCTGTTACGTCCTGGACAGCGAGGGCCTGTCCAGGGCGGCGGCGCGCGACCGCCTGACCCACGCCCGCCTCGACAGGGCACACCAAGGTGGCGCCCGCGTCATGACGAGCTCCATGACGCTGATCGAGGCGCACCACGACAAGATCCCCATGGCTTCATGGAAATGGATGCTCTCCCGTGTCGTGGTCGTTCCCGTCACGGAGGATGTCGCGAATGACGCCATCGAACTGCTGCGCAGCACCGGCCTCCACGGCCACAAGTACGCCATCGACGCGGCGCTCGCGGTGATCGCGGGGCGCGAGAGGGGACACGTGACCGTGTTCACCTCCGACGTGGACGACATGACCAAGCTCTGCCCGCCCCACGTGCGGATTCAGCCCGTCTGACCCGCCCGTCGCGCCAGCACCACGACCCCCGCCTCCTCCCGCACCACCCGCCACCCGGCCCGGTCGGACGCCTGCCGCAGCACCCGCCCGACCGCACCCGCCGGCCACGCCTCCGCCCGGTCCGCCACCAGCCACTCCACCGCCGGGCGCCGGTCGAGGACCCCGTCCGCGACCAGGTGCACCGTCGCCCGGTCCGTCAGGTGCGGGGCGAGGCTGTTGCTCGCCGCGACCCGCGCCCCGTCCGGCACCAGCGCCACCGGTCGACCGCGACGGCCGGGGAACCCGTCGACCTGGCGGCGCTCGCCGAGGACCTGGTGCGCGAGCACCAGCACCTGCCGGACGCGACCGGTCTCCTCCTCACCTGCGAGGCTCCCGCCCCGGCCCTCGTCCACGGCAACGCGACCCGCCTGGAGCGACTGCTCCGCAACCTCCTGGCGAACGCGTGCCGTCACGCGGAGACGGGGGTCGGGGTGACCGTCACGACCCGGGGCTCCGCCGTGGAGCTGACGGTCACGGACGACGGCCCCGGCATCCCGCCGGCCGACCGCGCCCGCGTCTTCGACCGCTTCACCCGGCTCGACGCCTCCCGCACCCGCGCCTCGGGCGGCGCGGGCCTGGGCCTGCCGATCGCCCGGGACATCGCCACGCACCACGGCGGCACGCTCACGATCGAGGACGCGGCGCGCGGGGCGCGCTTGGTGGCCCGTTTCCCGGCGGGCGCTCGCCCGTCCGGATGAGGCCCGGCGTATCGGCCGCTCCGCGACCCGGACCCGTGGCTAGGCTCCGAGGCCCGGTACCGGATCGTGCGAGGAGTCGTCCATGCGGGCAGGTGGGTCGCTCGCGGCGGCTGTCGTGCTGGCGTGGGGACTGCTGCTGAGCCCCCACGCCCGGGCGGCCGTGGATCCCGCGCCGTGCGTCGCGGGGGAGTCCGAGACGCGCGGGGACTCCAGCGTGGACGGCGGGGAGCTGCGCTGGGAGGACGACAGCAAGTACAACGACGCCCTGACCTGGGCCAACAAAGCGTGGTCCCTGGGGCTGGTGACGATCGCCGCCGACGGGGCCGGGAACGTCAACGACCTGGAGTGGCGGGACTACTCGAAGGCCGACGGGCACGGCGGGTACTGGCAGGGCAAGCCGGGGGTGGACTACATCTACCTGAACTCCTACTACCTCGACGGGCGTTACAAGGACAAGCAGTCCCGCCGTCACGTCGCCGTCCACGAGCTCGGCCACGCCCTCGGGATGTGCCACAAGCCTGACACCTGGGCCTCCGTGATGTGGACGGAGGTCGTCGACAACCCGCCTACGGAGCCGACGCGGCGCGACGAGGCGAACTACCGCAAGCTGTGGAGATGACGGCCATGACCACGAGTCCGCGGCGGACCGCCGGTCTCGTCCTCGCCGGGGCGCTCGTCCTCGGCGCCACCACGTGGGCGGCGGCGCGGGCCTTCACCGACGACCCCGCGACCGCGCGCGGCCCCGTGCACGCCCTCTGCCTGCCGGACCTCTCGCGGGACGCGTACGTACCGGCCGCGATGAGCCACCTCGCGTACGTCACCGTGGAGGAGGCCACCGGTTTCGAGGCGGACGCCGACGGGGGTTCCGGCGGGATCCAGCGCGTCCGGCTCCGCGTCCTCACCCCCCTCAAGGGCGAGGTCCCGGCCTCCCTCACCCTCGGTCAGGGCGTGGGGGTCGACGCCCGGGGGCGGTACACGAGCCACGATCCGCTCTACCCCGTCCTCGTCCCCGGCGAGGCGTACGTCGTCGGCTACAGCCCCGATCCCGCGTACGGGGACGGCTACACCCGCTACGCGAAGCGCGAACCCGCGTCGGCCGTCCCCGGCTGGACCGCCCACGTCACGGCGGGGCAGGTCGCCCCCGTCGGCGCGGAGTGCGCGGAGGGCGCCTGAGCGGGGCGGTGGGCGCGGGGCGGCAGGTAGGGGCGGCAGGTGAGGGGTCGGCTGTCCGCGCCTCTCCGCTTATCCTCGCCTCTCCGCATGGAGCAGGGAAGGGATCGGTCCGTATGAACGCGACGAACGTCTTGGCCTACGACACCACGGAGGCGACCTCGCCCTTCGGGCTCGGCCTGCACCACGTGCAGCTGAGCCTGCCCGTGGGCGAGGAGGAGGTGTGCCGGCGGTTCTACGTGGACGTGCTCGGCATGACGGAGATCCGGAAGCCCCCGGTGCTCGCCGCCCGCGGCGGACTGTGGGTGCGGTCCGACGCGCTGGAGATCCACCTCGGTGTGGAGGAGGACTTCCGCCCGGTCCTCAAGGGCCACCCCGGCATACTCGTCGCCGAACTCGACGCGCTCGCCGAGCGGCTGACCGGGCGCGGGGTCGAGGTCACCTGGGACGGCAACTTCCCGGGGTACCGGCGCTTCTACGTGGCCGACTGCCACGGCAACCGGCTGGAGTTCCTCAGCCCGGAGAGCTGATCGGCCGGGCGGGTGTGCCGAAGGGGGCCGGGCAGCTGCCCGGCCCCCTTCGCGGTGGTCCGTGTCGCGTCGCGCACGG
Organism: Streptomyces sp. NPDC020807; assembly: GCF_040641575.1. NCBI lineage: Bacteria > Bacillati > Actinomycetota > Actinomycetes > Kitasatosporales > Streptomycetaceae > Streptomyces > Streptomyces sp. NPDC020807. The sequence goes on along the minus strand of NZ_JBFADU010000027.1, from coordinate 8,789 downwards.
GTCGTACCTGACGGATTCCCCCCGGTCCCCGTCGGCGTCCCCCGACCCCGTGTGCTCCCCCGTCGACCGGACCGCCTCCCCCCGTTCGGCCCCGGCGGCTCCCCCGATGGCGCCGCCGCGGCCTCTCCCCGTCGGTACTGGTCCGTGGGTGCCGGCTACTTGGCCGGCTCGGTGGTGGCGTGCATGTCCATCGTGGTGAGGGACTCGTCCTCGTGGCCACCGGTGATCTTCTCGGTGATCGCGTCGACCGCCGGCTCCGACGTGGCGTGCATGTCCTTCGTGGTGATGGACTCGTCCGCGCCGCCCGTGATCTTGCCGGTGATGGTGTCGAGCGCCGGCTCGGAGGTGGCGTGCATGTCCTTGGTGGTGATGATCGGGTCCTGCTTGATCGGGTCGGTCATGCTCGTCAACTCCTGCGTGTGATGTCCGAGATGTGAGGAGATTCGCCCAACTGTTCCCCCGTGGACGGCTGGACGAATCTCCGGGGCCGATCACCCTAGTACTCAGGAGGCATTGGCCCGCATCCGGCGATCCGCCTGCCCCCCGACGCGGCGGCTCGTCGTCATGGAAGAAGCATGCCGAGCGGCGATAAACGAACGATGAACGTGCTGGTCAGAGGGGTTTCAGGCCCCCCAGGCCCCCCGGCCCCAGGCCCCCCCCGGCCCCCGGCCCCCGGGCTCCCGCTACGCGGCCGTCGCCGGTGAGAGCAGGGCCCGTACCTCCGCCGCCTCCGGGGCGTCGAGCTCCTCGAAGATGCCCAGCGCCTCCTGCCAGCAGACCAGCGCGCGGCCGGTCTGGCCGATGCCGAAGAGCGCGCGGCCGAGGACCGTGAGGACGTTGCCCCGGCGCCACTCGCCGCCGATGCCCCGCAGGACCGTCAGGGCCATCTCCGCGTTCGCCGCCGCCTGGGCGTGCCGGCGGGCCGCGAGGTCGACCTCGCTGAGCCGGAAGAGGGTCATCCCCTCCCACAGCCGCTGCCGGCTGTCGGCGAAGACCGCGAGGGCCTCCCGGAGCTGCTCCGAGGCCGCCGCGAGCTGGTTGTCCTGGGTGAGGGCGAGGCCGAGCGCGTACCGCCCGTTGGCGCCCCGCAGTGCGTGCCCCATCGCGTCGTAGATCGCCGTGCCCTGGCGGGCCAGGGCTATGGCGCTCGACGTGCGGCCCATGGCCAGGTGGATGCGGGAGAGGTTGCAGAGCGCGCTCGCCTCGCCGGGCTCGTCCCCGATCCCGCGGAACCGCTCGATCGCCTCGGTGAGGTACTCCTCGCCCTCCTCGTACCGGTTCTGGTAGAGCGCGATGATGCCCCGGGCGTTGGCCGACCAGCAGGCGGGCACCGGGTCGTCGGCGCGGTTCGCGACCGGCAGGGCGAGCTCGGCGTCGCGGTCGGCCTCCTTGAAGCGGCCCGCCGTGTGGTGGACGCCGGCGAGCACCATCAGCGCCCGCCCCTCGGCCCTGGGGTCCCGGTGGGTGCGCGCGGCGTCGCGGACGACGGCGCCCGTCGCCTCGAACTCCCGCGAGTTCGCCCCCGACTCGCCGAGGTCGAGCGAGGCCCACAGCAGGTCGACGCCCCGCCGCAGGGTCGCGGGGGAGGCCGCCGACTGGCGGACGGCCGCCAGGAGGCAGTTCGCCTCGGCGTACAGCCAGTCCTGGGCCTCGTGGCGGTCGGTGAAGGACAGGCCCTCGTGCGCCGTCGGCTCCAGGTGGTCCACGAGGCGGTCGCCGGGGCGCTCGATCGCGTACACCCGCGCCGCCGTCGACAGGTAGAAGTCCAGGAGGCGGGAGAGCGCCGCCTCCTTCTCCGACGGGGGCTGCTCGTCGCGGTCCACGCACGCGCGCGCGTACAGCCGGACCAGGTCGTGGTACCGGTAGCGGCCGGGCGCCGCCGACTCGACGAGGGAGGTGTCGACCAGCGCCTCCAGGAGGTCCTCCGTGTCCCACAGCGGCAGGTCGAGCATCGCGGCGGCCGCCGCGAGCGAGATGTCCGGGCCGTCCGCGAGGCCGAGGAGGCGGAAGGCGCGGGCCTGCGCCGGCTCCAGCTGCCCGTAGCCGAGTTCGAAGGTCGCCTTGACCGCGAGGTCGCCCGCCTGGAGCTCGTCGAGGCGGCGCCGCTCGTCGGCGAGCTTCGCGGCGAGAACGGACACCGTCCAGGTGCGGCGCGCCGCGAGCCGCGAGGCCGCGATGCGGATCGCGAGGGGCAGGAAACCGCAGGCCGCGACCACGTCGAGGGCCGCCTCCCGCTCGGACCGCACCCGTTCCTCGCCGACGATCCGGGTGAAGAGCTGGAGCGCCTCCTCCGGCGACATCACGTCCAGGTCGACGAGGTGCGCGCCCGCCAGGTCCACCATCCGGATCCGGCTCGTCACCAGCGCCGCGCAGCCGGCCGTGCCGGGCAGCAGCGGGCGGATCTGGGCCGCGTCCCGCGCGTTGTCGAGGAGGACGAGGACCCGGCGGCCGTCGAGCGTCGAGCGGTACAGCGCGGCCCGGTCCTCCAGGGCGTCCGGGATCGCCGAGTCCGGCGTGCCGAGGGCGCGGAGGAAGGAGCCGAGGACGGTCTCGGGCGAGGCGGCGCGGTTGCCCGCGCCCTGGAGGTCCACGTAAAGCTGGCCGTCCGGGAAGTGCGGCCGGGCCTCGTGCGCCACGTGCACGGCGAGCGTCGTCTTGCCGACGCCGCCGATGCCGGCGAGCGCCGACACGGCCATGACGTGCCCCTCGGCGGTCGCGAGGCGTGCGCCCAGCTCCCGTACGAAGGCGGCGCGGCCGGTGAAGTCGGGCACGGTCGCCGGGAGTTGGGCGGGGCGTGCGGCGGGTGCGGCGGCCGGGGTCTCGGGCTCCTCGACGGGGCGGGCCAGTTCGGCGTCGCCCTGGAGGATGCGCTGCTGCAGCCGGGAGAGCTCGGGGTTCGGGTCGACGCCGAGCTCGTCGGCGAGGAGCCTGCGGGTGTCGGCGTACACCGCGAGGGCCTCGGCCTGCCGGCCGGCCCGGTAGAGCGCGAGCATGAGCAGCTCGCGGAGCCGCTCGCGCAGCGGGTGCGCGGCGGTGAAGGCGGTCAGCTCGGAGACGGCCTCCGCGTGCGCGCCGACCTCCAGGTCGATGTCCAGGCGGGTTTCGAGGAGCGTGAGCCGCCACTCCTCCAGGCGGACCCGCTGCGCCTCGGCGTACGGCCCGGGTACGGAGGCGAGGACCTCGCCGTCCCACAGGGCGAGGGCCTCGGCGAGCCGGGTCCGGGCGCCCGCCCGGTCGCCGGCGGCCCGCAGCCGCTCGGCCTCGGCGGCGAGGTCCTGGGCGGTGAGGAGGTCGAGGGCCTTGGTGCGCAGGGCGTAGCCGCCGGACTCGCTGACGAGGACCTTCGGGTCGAGCGCCTTGCGGAGCCGGGACGCGTACGTCCGTACGGCCGCGAGGGCCTGCGAGGGGGGCTCCTCGCCCCAGAGGGCGTCGATCAGCTCGGAGGCGGTGGCGGTGCGTCCGCCGCGCAGGAGCAGGGCGGCGAGGAGGGCGCGCTGCTGGGGCGACCCGGTGGGCAGGGCCTCGTCGCCGCGCCAGGCGCGGACGGGTCCGAGCACGCCGAAGCGGAGCCCGTCGCCCGGGGCGGTGCCGTCGGCGGGCGCGCCCGTGCCCGTGTCCGTACGCGTGCGGGTACTCGTGTCCATGCTCGCGTCGGCGTTCTTCCCCGCCTCCGGAGTCCGCTGTGCCGGAACTCGCGGCCCGTCCTCACGGTCCATAGCTCCCCCTGCCCGTACCGCTGGTTTCGCCCCTCACAGTCTGCCTTGTCCGGAGGGGCGCCGTCAGCATGGGGTCGTCCGGGAGCGACCCGGGGGGCGCGTCCGGAGAGCCCGTGCGGGACGGGTCTTGTGCGGTCCGACAGCTGACGGGCCGTCAGATCAACGCTACCGTGAAGGCCATGGAGACCATGGAGAGCTTCCCGAAGATCATCTCGGTGGACGACCACACCGTGGAGCCCCCGCACGTCTGGCGGGACCGGCTCCCGTCCCGCTTCCGCGACACCGGCCCCCGGATCGTCCGCGCCCCCCTCAAGGAGATGACCTTCCTCGGCGGCAAGTTCGCCCCGGTCATGGGCGCGAAGGGCGACGACGGCCCCATCGGCGACTGGTGGGTCTACGAGGACCTGCACCGCCCCCTCACCCGCCTCGACACCGCCGTCGGCTACGACCGCGACGAGATCAGGCTCGAGGTCATCACCTACGAGCAGATGCGCCCCGGCTCGCACTCCGTCCCCGACCGGCTCGCCGACATGGACGTCAACCACGTCCAGTCGGCCCTCTGCTTCCCCACCTTCCCGCGCTTCTGCGGGCAGACCTTCACCGAGGCGGGCGACCGCGAGCTCGGCCTCCTCTGCGTCCGCGCCTACAACGACTGGATGGTCGAGGAGTGGTGCGGCCCCGAGGCGCACGGGCGGCTCATCCCGCTCACCCTCATCCCGCTCTGGGACCCGGAGCTCGCCGCCGCCGAGGTCCGCAGGAACGCGGCGCGCGGGGTGCGGGCGGTGGCCTTCTCGGAGATACCGCCGCACCTCGGGCTCCCCTCCGTCCACACCGACCACTGGGACCCCTTCTTCCGCGCGTGCGACGAGACCGGCACGGTCATCGCCATGCACATCGGCTCGTCCAGCCGCATGCCGTCGACCTCGGCGGACGCCCCGCCGGCGGTCGGCTCCACCATCACCTTCGCGAACTGCTGCTTCTCGATGGTCGACTGGCTGATGAGCGGCAAGTTCGAGCGCTTCCCGAACCTGCGGATCATGTACGCGGAGGGCCAGATCGGCTGGATCCCGTACATCCTGGAGCGCGCGGACGTCGTCTGGGAGGAGAACAGGGCCTGGGGCGGCGTCGCCGACAAGGTCACCCGCCCGCCGTCCGAGCTCTTCGCCGAGCACGTCTTCGGCTGCTTCTTCGACGACGCCTTCGGGCTGAGGAACCTGGACGCGATCGGCGCCGGGAACGTCCTCTACGAGACGGACTACCCGCACTCCGACTCCACCTGGCCCAAGTCGCGCGAGGTCGGCGAGGCGCAGATGGGCCACCTGGCGCCGGACGTCGTCGACCGGATCGTGCGGGGCAACGCGATCGACCTTCTGGGGCTGAGCCCGGAGGGCCTCTGGGTGCCGTAACTCCCCGGCGCCGGTGGGCGCCCGACCCTTGTCTGATGAGCCGTCAGGTACGAGCATGGCCCCGTCCGCTCATACCTGACGACTCGTCAGCTCAAGGGGGTTCCTCATGGTGGTCTACGGAATGCAGCTGCCGGTCCAGTCGCAGTCCGTCCTCTACGCCGAACCCTGGGAGGCGGACGCCGGGCCCGCCGACCTGCTCGCCGTCGCGCGGGCCGCCGAGGAGCACGGGTTCGACTACATCGCCGGCTGCGACCACGTCGCCATCCCGCGCCGGCTCGCCGCCGGCATGAGCACCGTCTGGTACGACCCGGTCGCCACCCTCTCCTTCCTCGCCGCCGCCACCGAGCGCGTCCGGCTCCTCTCCCACGTCGCCGTCGTCGGACTCCGGCACCCGCTCGTCACCGCCAAGGCCTACGCGACCCTCGACCACCTCTCCGGGGGCCGCCTGGTCCTCGGTGTCGGCGCCGGGCACGTCCAGGAGGAGTTCGAGACGCTCGGCGTGGACTTCGCCCGCAGGGGCGCCGTCCTCGACGAGACCATGGACGCCCTCCGGGCGGCGCTCGGGCCGGAGGAGTACCCCGAGCACCTGGGCGAGCGGTTCGCCTTCAAGGACCTGGGCCAGCTGCCCCGGCCCGCGCAGGAGCGGGTGCCGCTCTGGGTCGGCGGCTCCTCGCCGGCCGCCGTGCGCCGGGCCGCGCTCAAGGGCGACGGCTGGCTCCCGCAGGGCGACCCGCGCGACAGGCTCGCCGCGCAGATCCAGAAGCTGCTGCGGCTCCGCGCCGAGGCCGGGATCGCCGCGCCGATCACCGTCGGCGCCATCACCGAGGCCCTGTACGTCGGCGCCCCCGGCTGGGAGGTCGGCCGCCGCACGCTGCACGGCGCCCCCGAGGAGCTCGCCGCCTCGCTGCGCGCGTACGGGGAGATGGGCGTCCACCAGATCCAGGTGCGGTTCCGCTCCCGGAGCCGTGCCGAACTCATCGACCAGATGGCGGCCTTCGGCACGGAGGTCGCCCCTCACCTCTCGTGACGGGAACAGGGGTACGGACATGGGCAAGCTCGACGGACGGGTCGTCCTCGTCACCGGTGCGGCGCGCGGGCAGGGCGAGCAGGAAGCGCGGCTCTTCGCCGCCGAGGGGGCGAAGGTCGTCCTCGCGGACGTCCTCGACGACGCGGGCGAGGCGCTCGCGAAGGAGCTGGGGGAGGGGCGGGCGGCCTACGTCCACCTCGACGTGACCAGCGAGGGGGAGTGGGCGGCGGCGGTGGCCGCGGCGAAGGAACGGTTCGGGAAGATCGACGGGCTCGTCAACAACGCGGGCATCCTCCGCTTCAACGAGCTGCTCTCCACGCCCCTGGAGGAGTTCCAGGCGATCGTCTCGGTCAACCAGACCGGCTGCTTCCTCGGCATCCGCACGGTGGCGCCCGAGATCGCGGCGGCCGGCGGCGGGACGATCGTCAACACCGCCTCGTACACGGGCGTCACCGGCATGGCCGGGGTCGGCGCGTACGCGGCCAGCAAGCACGCGGTGCTCGGGCTGACCCGGGTGGCGGCGCTGGAACTGGCGGCGAAGGGGATCCGGGTGAACGCGGTCTGCCCCGGCGCGATCGACACCCCCATGAGCAACCCGGAGGGCGTCGACCCGGCGGCCACGGCGGAGCTGTACCGCGGGCTCGTGCCGCTGGGGAGGATCGGGCGGCCGGAGGAGGTGGCCGCGCTCGCGCTGTTCCTGACGGGGGAGGACTCGGCGTACATCACGGGCCAGCCGTTCGTCATCGACGGCGGCTGGATGGCGGGCGTCAAACTCCTCTGAGCATCCCTGACGGTGCGTCAGGTAGTGGACCACCGGGTATTGACCGCGATCGCTTCGCGGTGCAACAGTCGAGCCACCAGAAATCTGACGGAACGTCAGATACGACGAGGACGGTGAACCCCCTTGGAATTCGGGATCTTCGTACAGGGATACGTCGGCAAGCGCGCCGAGACCGATCCCGAAGCCGAGCACAAGGCCCTCATGGAGGAGACCGAGTACGTCATCCAGGCGGACAAGTCCGGGTTCAAGTACGCCTGGGCCTCCGAGCACCACTTCCTGGACGAGTACTCGCACATCTCGGCCAACGACGTGTACCTCGGCTACCTCGCCCACGCCACCGAGCGCATCCACCTCGGCTCCGGCATCTTCAACCCCCTCGCCCCCGTCAACCACCCGGTGAAGGTGGCCGAGAAGGTCGCCATGCTCGACCACCTCTCCGGCGGACGCTTCGAGTTCGGCTCCGGACGCGGCGCCGGCTCCCACGAGATCCTCGGGTTCATGCCGGGCATCACCGACATGAACCACACGAAGGAGATCTGGGAGGAGACGATCGCCGAGTTCCCCAAGATGTGGCTCCAGGAGGAGTACGTCGGCTTCCAGGGCAAGCACTGGTCCCTGCCGCCGCGCAAGATCCTCCCCAAGCCGTACGGGAAGTCCCACCCCGCCATGTGGTACGCGGCCGGGTCCCCGTCCTCGTACGCCATGGCCGGCAAGAAGGGACTCGGCGTCCTCGGCTTCAGCGTGCAGAAGGTCTCCGACATGGAGTGGGTCCTGGAGTCCTACAAGTCGGCGATCAAGGAGGCCAAGGCGGTCGGCGACTTCGTCAACGACAACGTCATGGTGACGTCGACGGCGATCTGCGCGGAGACGCACGAGAAGGCCGTCGAGATCGCGGTCGGCGGCGGACTGAACTACCTCCAGTCCCTCCTCTTCCGCTACCACGACACCTTCCCGCGGCCCGAGGGCATCCCGGAGTGGCCCGAGCTGCTCCCCGAGTACTCGGCCGAGATCATCGAACTCCTCATCCAGGAGGAACTGATGATCTGCGGCGACCCGTCGGAGGTCCTCGCGCAGTGCAAGCGCTGGGAGCAGGCGGGCGCGGACCAGCTCTCCTTCGGCATCCCGATCGGGATCTCGTACGAGGACACGATGAACTCGATCAAGCTGATCGGCGAGCACGTGATCCCGAAGATCGACACGGACCCGGTCCACCGGACGACGCGGTTCCGGCAGGGCGCGGGGTCCTGAGCCGGACGGGGGTTCCGGGGCGGGGCGGTCCGGGCCGCGCGGGCAGGGGACGCCTGCGGCGGGCCTTCACCCCACCCCGCCCCTTCCCGAAACCGGGGGCACACCCCCGGACCCCCGTACGGCCTGCGGCCGCGCCCTCAAGCGCCGGGCGGGCTCGGATTTCCCGCCCTGCGGGCGGAAAATCCAGCCCCGCCGGCGGCCCCGAACGCGTCAGCCTGTCGGGCGTCTGCGGACCGGGGGGCTGGGCGAAGCCCCGGCACTCCAGCCGGGTCGGCGCTTGGGGCGCGGGGTCGGGGGCGGAGCCCCGGAATGCATCAGCCCGTCGGGCGTCTGCGGACCGGGGGCCTGGGCGAAGCCACGGACCCCCAGCCCCGCCGGCGGCTCCGAACGCGTCAGCCCGTCGGGCGTCTGCGGACCGGGGGGCTGGGCGAAGCCCCGGCGCCCCAGCCTGGCCGGCGCTTGAGGCGCGGGGTCGGGGGCCGCGCCCGGCGCGCGGGGACCGGGGCCCGGGGCGGAGCCCCGGTTTCGGGAAGGGGCGGGGTGGGGTGAAGGCCCCGCGCAGCGGCCCGCCCCCCCCCCCCGGGGGGGGGCCCCGCCCCCCCCCCCGCCCC